>JALZNL010000076.1 GCA_030857715.1 Actinomycetota bacterium
CCATCTATCGCGCAAATTCCTGTCGCGGCCGGTCCTGAAGAGGGGGCCCCAAGAGGGCGTTTCCGGCCCGTTTGGACCGGCCGCATGCAGGATCGTGGATACGGATTTCGGAGAACCCCCTCAGCGTGAACGTCGCGGAATGGGTACAGCGCGAAGTTGCGAGAGTCCGACCTACCGGGCGATCTAGCTCACGCGAGGTTGGCTCCTGAACGCCTCGGCGGGACTCCGGAAGGGTGCGCTACCCTCGCTTTTCGGGGGCCAGACGGTTCGCCCCGAAGCCATTCGGCCCCCGGGTCCGGGTACGACTCCCGCCACCGGCGGCCGGCCGACTCCCGGGACGGGGCCGCCTTTGCGCGCCGCTGCGGGGCGACACCAAAGTGGCCACGGCGCCCGCATCGTGCGAACATAGAAGAAGGATGGGAAGCCCGAGCGGCACACGGACGAAGGCTACTGCCGCGCGGATAGGCAACCGCGAGGAGGCCGTCCGGTGGGCCCGCTCCCTCCTTTCCGAGGGGGACTTCGTGGTACTCGACTCGGAGACCACGGGCCTCGGCACCCCGATAGACTTCGTCGAGGTTGGCGTCCTCTCAAGCCGAGGGGAAGTCCTCTTCGACTCGCCGATAAAGCCCTCGTGCCCCATAGAGCCCGGCGCGTCCCGCGTCCACGGCCGCACCGCAGAAAGCCTCGTGGGCGAGAGGCGCTTTTTCGAGCTCTACCCGGACCTTCTTGAGGCGCTTTGGGGCAAGCGGGTGGTGGTCTACAATGCCCCCTACGACCGCAGGGTGTGGGACGCCGCGGTGGGGCGCCTGGGGGCTAGGGCGGCCCTGGCCGGGGGGCTGCCCCCCTGGGAGTGCGCGATGCGCGCCTTTGCCGCCTACGTGGGGGAGCGTTCGAAGAGGGGCGGCCATAAGAACCAGAAGCTGGTGGGCGGCGACCACACGGCCCTCGGTGACGCGCGGGCCACGTTGCGTCTGATCGAGCGGATGGCCCAAGGCGTCTGATCGGGCGAGAAGCCTTCGGCGGGGCCCCGCCCTCCGGGCGCCCTCTAGCGGCCCCGTGCCTCGGGTGTGTAAGCACAGGTGTTACACTTGTGCTTACACACCCGGGGAAAGGGGCGGCCATGCGCAAGGTGGGGACCAGAGAGCTCAAGCAGCACACCGGCGAGATAATAGAGAGCGTCAGGACGGGGGAGAGGGTGATCCTAACCCTGCGGGGCGAGCCCGTGGCGGTCATATCGCCCATAGACCGGGAGGCCGTCGAGGAGGCCGTAGCTTCCGAGGCGGAAAGGGCCGAGCGGGAATCCCTGGGGTGGCTGGCCGCGAGCGAGGACGCCTTCTCGTTCTGGGAGAACGAGGAGGACGAGGTCTGGGACGAGATCGCCCGGGGCGTCGAGGGTTAGTCGGGCTTGGATTCGGAGGCCTACGCCAGGGGGACGGTGGTCTTCGTCCCGTTCCCGTTCACGGACCTCTCGGGCCGCAAGCGGCGCCCGGCCTTGGTCGTCTCTCTGGACGGCTTCCACGGCGAGGACCTGATACTCTGCGCCATCACCTCCAAGGTCCCGCGGACGCCCTCCGCGTGGGAGGTGACCATCGAGGCGCACGATATGGCCGACGAGGAGCTGCCAAAGAAGAGTGTCATCAAGGCCGGCAAGCTCTTCACCATGCACCGCTCGCTCATCTCCGGCCGCTACGGTTCCGTCAACGAGCACAAGCTGCGAGAGGTCCTGGGCAAGCTCCGCGAGCTCTTCGCGCCCGTGGGCGGTCCCGCGGAGCCCGACTCGCCGGATGACGAAGCCGAAATACGAACGGAGAAGGTCGACGAAGCGGTCTTGGCGCTCCTTCACTTGAACGCCTTCTCGGACAAGTACGGCTGGCGGGCTTGGAAAACGTTCGACTGGGACGCGATGGATCGCCTCCACGAGAAGAGCCTGATCTCCGACCCGAAAAGCAAGGCCAAGTCGGTCGTGCTGACCGACGAAGGCCGTCGCGCCGCCGAGCACGCGTTCCGCAAGAGGTTTGCCGGCCCGTGATGGCCGAGGCGGCGCGAGTGCGAAGATATGCGACAAGATGTTACAAAAACGCTGCAATCGCGTAGCAAGCAGTCCCGAAACCGGCTTCCACGAACGCAAGGGTATCCTTATATCCTTGCGTTCGTTGTGTCCACGGTGTAGGGTAAGGCCGTGGGAGCTGTTGGCGTCTTCAAGGGGAGGGGTGTGGAGGGAGAATGCTGCGCGAGGAGATCAGGATGCGCCGCTTCAACGTCGAGGAATACCATCGGATGGGCGAGGCCGGCATCCTGGGCGAGGACGACCGGGTGGAGCTGGTCGGCGGGAGGCTCGTGGAGATGGCTCCGATAGGCTCGCGCCACCTCGCCTGCGTGGTCGCGTTGAACCACCTGCTGGTCGAGGCGTCGGGCGGGAGGTTCTTCGTGAGCGTGCAGAACCCCGTGAGGCTCGGCGAGCGCGACGAGCCGCAGCCGGACCTGAGCCTGCTGGGACGTAAGCCGCGCCCGGAGGCCACGGCGCCTCCCGGCCCGGCGGAAGTGCTCCTGGTGGTGGAGGTCTCGGACACGACGCTCTCCTACGACAGGAACACGAAGCTGCCCCTTTACGCGCAGGCCGGCATCCCGGAGGCGTGGATCGTTGACCTCGCGGGGCGCAAGGTGGAGGTCCACTACGGTCCCGGACGCGGCGTCTACGGCGGCTCCCGGACGTTCGGGCCGGGCGAGAGGGTCTCCTCCGCCGTCTTCGGGGGCATCTCCCTCCCCGTGGACGCGGTGCTCGGGTGAGCGTCGCGGGGGAAGTCTCGGGCGCGGAACTGCTCCCGGCGCCGACGATCGGGGGTGAACCCGTCGGCGGGCCGGTCGCGGCTCCGCCCGCCCCCATGCCGAACTTCTCGGGCGCGCAGACGGACGGGAGGCTCGTGGAGCTGTGGCTGGCGCGCAGGGCGCCCTCGACCCAGCGCAAGTACGCGGAGGACCTCGGCAAGTTTTCGGACTTCACCGGGGGGAGGCCCTTGGCGGAGATCACGCTCTCGGACCTCCACGACTTCGCCGAGTTCATCTCGGTTTTGATGGCCCCCTCCAGCCAGGGGCGGGTCTTGGCCACCATAAAGAGCCTGCTCTCCTTCGCCAACAAGGTCGGCTACCTGCCGTTCAACGTCGGGGCGGCGGTGGAGCTGCCCAAGGTCAAGGACACCCTGTCGGAGAGGATCCTCACGGAGGCCGAGGCCCACAGGATCATGAACGCCCCGAGGGGGGCGTTCGCCGACAGGGACCGGGCGCTGCTCTCGGTGCTCTACGCCGGGGCCTTGCGCAGGGAGGAGGCCGTGGTCCTGAAGTGGCGTGACCTCAAGGACCGCGGGGACCTCGGCGAGGGCGTCGGGCAGGCGGCCGTCTTCGGCAAGGGCTCGAAGACCGGCGTGGCGCTGCTGCCGGCTTCGGTATATTCGCAGGTGCTCGCGCTGCGCAAGGTGGCCGCGAGGACCGCCGACGGGGTCCGGCACGAACGGTACGCCGGCGAGGACGAGCCCGTGTTCAGGAGCAGGAAGGCGAGGAACGGCCGGGGCGGGCACCTCGAGGTCAGCCAGGTCAACAGGGTCGTCTCCAAGGCGGCCAAAGACGCGGGCATCGACCGCGCCGTGAGCCCCCATTGGCTCAGGCACGCCCACGCGAGCCACGCCCACGCCAGGAAGACCGACCTCGCGCTCATAAGGGACACCCTGAGGCACTCCTCGATCGCCACCACCGGGCGCTACCTGCACGCGAGGCCGAACGACTCCTCCGCGCTGCACCTCGGGCTCTGACGTCCTCTGCATCCTATATGGGGTACGGATAGCAGTCGAACCAAAACCATCGAACTCCTTCTTTCTTAACAAATGGCGCCCGGGTAAGGAGGGGTTGGACAGTGCGGGTAGCCTTCTGCTACCCGCCCGGACGGAACGGCCCGCTCCGTCTCAAGAACTCCTGCACATCCGGCCTGGACAGGTTGCGTAGGGCCTCCTGGGCGATCGGGCTCGACAGGTTGCGTAGGGCGTCCTGGGCGACGGGGCTGGATAGGTTACGCAAAGCCTCCTGTGCGATGGGACTGGACAGGCTGCGGAGCGCCTCTTGGGTCACAGGACTCGACAGGGCCTCCCGCGCCACGGCCGAGTCTAGAGGCGGTTCAAGGCCCGGCGCCGGGAAGGCGCCGGGCGAAGGGAACCGGCCAGATCCTGGGTACGGCACGCTCGCCGCAGAAGCCGGCACGGCGGAGTCCCTCACGGGGGCGGACTGGGTTGCTTCCTCGGCCGGCGCCTCCTCTTCGAGGGGCAAAAGTTCCTGCGCCTCCCCGATGGCCTCTTCGCTCACCGCCTCGGCGGAGACGCCCCTCTCGCTGGCCTCGGCCATGAACCGGTCGGGCCTGTACATGTGGAAGGCAACCCCCGCCCGGTCGCGCATCTCTTCGACCAACTCCGGGCGGGGGCCGATGGTTTTGCCGTGGGAGATCCACCACCAGTCCTCCTTGCGGTCGTCGGTGACGAACACGACCGGCTCCTTGCGCTTCTCCGCTTCGTCGAGGATCTGCATCCAAACCAGCAGGTCGCCGTACGCACGCTCTTCCCCCGTGCCCCGGTCGTCTTCGTGACGACCCTTGTCCTCGTCCTTGTAGCCGGGGGGACGCGGGCCCCGTAACGCTTCCGCCCTTTCTCGAAGATCTCCTTCTTCTTCTCGTCGGGGTAAGGGGAACCCACCTTGCCGGCGTAGAGTTCGTCCACTACGCGCCAGACGGGGTCGTTCTGGGGCGAGTTCGTCTCTTTCGGGAGGTCTTCCTCGCGCTCCTTGAGGCGGTCGGTCAACTCTCTTAGCGAGTCCCGCACCCGTTCCAGCACGTCCTCGGCCTCCGTTATCGGGTCCCTATGCAGCCCCTCCAGCCGCTGTTCTGCCTCGGCGCGGGCATTGTCCAGGTACTCCCGGAGGGCCTCGTACGATCGGCGCTTATTGTGTATGACGCCCAAGCGGCGGTCCAGGAACTCGCGGGCGACCTGGTGCGGCAGCCACAAACGATCCTTCAGCCCCCGCAGCACCGCGATCATCTGTTCCCTAGTATCGCCAGAATACCGGTAGAGGTTCAGCAGGACGTTGGCGTCCAGCACGAGGATGCCCTCTTCCCACAACCGGTCGAAGTCCTCCTTACTCGGCCGGTAGCGGCCGGGGAACGCGTCCCTCAATCTCTTTCGCCCCCTTCCGCGAACCCGTCGCGCCTGGTCTCGTTGCCATTCTCTGCCGTTGCGGTCCTTTGGTTTGCTTCTAGCCTCCCCAGGTACTTTTTCACCGTGTTGTAGGAGAGCCCCGTCTCCCGGCTCATCCTACCCTGAGAGAACTCTTGCTCCTTCATCCCCGCCAGCACCGGCGCCCACCGCTCGAACCCGTCCGGCCGCCCCAAGACCTTCCCGCTCCTCCTCGCGCGCTCGAGGCCGGCCTTGGTCCTGTCGGAGATCCTTAGCGCCTCCTGCTGGGCGTAGTAGCTGGTCACCCCCAACACGATGTGGGCTATCAGCTCGTTGTCGGTGTCGAGGAAGGGCTCCGTGTAGCTCTTGAAGGAGACGCCGCACTCGTCGAGCCTCTGCAGATAGGCTATGGTCTTTCGTATGCCCTCCCGGCTGAAGCGGTCCAGCGCCCAGAAGAGCAGCACATCGAAGCGCCTCCTCGAGGCGTCGGCGAACATGCGGTCGAAGTCCTTGCGCTCGCGGCGCCCCCTCGTCCCGGATTCCCGGTCGACGTATTCGGCCACGAGCCCGTGTCCGTCCCACCGCTCGCAGAAGTCCCTGAGCTGCAGGAGCTGGTTGTCGGTCTCCTGAGAGCCGTCGTCCTTGGAGACCCTCAGGTAGATCGCGACCCTCGTGGGCCTCGGGCTCAAGCCCCCTTCTCCCGCAGCAAGCCTTCCACCTGAAGGAGGAGCGTCGGCACCTCGGTCTCCACCGTTGACCAGACCAGCTCGTCGTCCAGCAGGTCGTAGCCGTGGATCAGGCGGTTGCGGAACGCGACGATCCGGCGGTGCTCGCTGATGCGCGAGGCGGTTTCGGGGTCGAGCCTGGCGACCCGCCCGACGGCCTCGCCGATGATCTCGAGGTTGCGCTCGATGGCCTGCCTAAAGAGCCGGTCGCCTCGGTAGTCGTCGAGGTCCCTGCCCTCGGCCGCCGAGATCACGAACGAGGCGCAGTCCTGCACGTCTTCTAAAGCCTTGAGGACCCGCTCCTCAGGCCCCATACAAGGGCACCCGGTTCGCCTCGACGTTTGCGGCGAAGCGCCGGCTCTTCCCGAGGGCGCCCTCCATCACCAGGTCCACCCTCCCCCCGAAGAGCGCCTCGAGGTCCTCCTCCAGGCCGAAGTACCTGCCGAAGAGGTCCTGGGGGTCGCGCCTCTCAAAGGAGACGACAAAGTCCAGGTCGCTGGTCTCGGGATCGAACCCGTCCCCTGCCGCCGAGCCGAAGAGGTCCAGCCTCTCAACGCCGTGGCGCCGGCAGAGCGCCGCCACTTCCGCTCTTCTATCTTCCACCGCCGCGATCATGCCGCCACCCTACCACAAAACGCCCGTTTTCTGATACCGTGCCCGTGAGGTATCAGAAGCCGCTCCCCCAAAGGCTTTTCGGGATGCCATCCGTGTACCCGTTTCTTGACGGGTCGTGAGCGCTACACCCGCCCGGGGTCACGGCGGAGGGAGCCGGCGCGGCAGCGGAGTCGAATACCTCGCGGGCCGCCTCTAGGAACGCCCTCAACGCCGGGGACTTCCACCTCTCACCGTGCCAGGCCATACGCGTGCGGACGTCGAACGTCCCGCCCCACGCGAGTGCTGAGAGGTCGCCGGCCGCCAGCTCGCCTTCGACCGCGACGGACGGCAGGACGGAGACGCCCATGCCGGCGGCCACGCACCGCTTGATGGCCTCTATACTCTGGAACTCCATCCTCTCCGGTGGCACCACCCCATCCGCCCCCAGGTGGCGCTCGAACTGGCCCCTGTAGGCGCACCCCGACTCCGGCGCCTCCGGCAAGAGCAGCGTCTCGCCGGCGATATCCGCGGGGACGACGCGCGAGGACGAGGCTAACGCGTGGGCGGCCGGCGAGATCACCACTACCCCCTCCTCGACGAGGTCCTCGGTCTCTAGGCCCGCCGGCGCTGGGCGGTCGCCCGACGGCTCGTCCAGCACGAAGGCGACGTCCACCCCGCCCTCCTCGACAACCCTCCGCGCGCTGCCGACGAGCCTGCCCACCGCGCTCGGCCTGACCGACAGCCTCACCTTCGGGTGCCGCTCGTGGAACAGCGCGAGAAGCCTCGGCAGCCGGTAGGTCAGAAGCGTCTCCGGCGCGCTCACGGTCAAGGAACCCGTGACCTCCCCCGAACCCACGCCCGCGTCCGCGACGGCAACCCTCGTCTCCTCGGCAAAGGCGAGGAGCCTGCGCGAGTGGGAAAGCATCACCACCCCCGCCTCCGTCAGCGCAATCCTCCTGCCCAACCGATCGAAGAGCGGCACCCCGAGGTCCTGCTCCAGCGCCGCCACCTGCGCGCTCACGCTGGACTGCACGTAGCCCAGCTTCGCCGCCGCGCGGGAGAAGGAAAGCTCCTCCGCCACCGCCCTAAACGTCTCCACCTGCCTCAACTCCACGGGATCCTCCACCTATTTGTTATCTCTGTTGTCGATACTTCGTATCTAAAAATTTCGTTAGACAAGATACTAACACGGCGCTACGATCGGCCCAAGCGATACGGGCAGTCCGGCGAGGGAAGGGTCGACATGGCGGAGGAGGCTGGCGGGGGAGGACGCGGGGGCATACGGCGGGGCGTCGGCACGGGTGCTGTGGCGCTCCTCCTCGTGGGAACGTTCGGGATCTCGCTTTCCTACGGGATGCTGCTGCTCCTGCCACTGTACGTCCGGGAGCTCGGGGGGAACGAGGCCGATTTCGGCGTGGTCCTCTCGTCGGCCGCCGTGCCGGCCGTCTTGTGCATAGGGCTCTTGATCCGTTTTCCGGAGGCCCTGCGGCCCCACTCGTTGGTGGCGCTGGCGATCGCCGTCTACGCCGCGGCCGCGGTCGGGGCCTCGCTCGTGGGCGGGGGCTGGACACCCCTGATCGGGATCGGCGTCCTGCTCGGCACCGCCTGGGCGGTCGTCTACACGGCGACCCCGATGGTGATGAGCGGGATGGTCACCGACGGGGAGAGGGCCGCCTACTTCGGCTACCTCACCGGCACCCAGCAGGTCGGCATAGGCGCGGGGCCCGTGGTCGCGCGCTTCCTGGTCGAGACCGACCTCGGTTTCCGCGGCACGTTCCTGGCGGCGGGCATGGTCTGCCTCGGGGCGGCGGCGCTCACGACGGCCGTGGGCTTCCTGACCCCCGACCCGCGCGCCAGAGGCAACGAGGACCAACCCGGGGAGCCAAGTGCGACCTTCAGGGGGGCGATCGGCAAGATTGTGCGCTCCGAGGCGGTCTTTTCGCTCTTGATGGTGATGCTCTTCGCCTGCCTGTTCACCTCCCTCACGCAGTTCCAGACCACCTTCGCCT
>JALZNL010000535.1 GCA_030857715.1 Actinomycetota bacterium
GTCCCAGAGGTGGCGCATGATCTGCTCGCGGCTATAGACGCGCCCCGGAGATGAGGCCAGGAGGGCGAGGATCTCGAACTCCTTGGCCGTCAGGGGAGCCACGCTACCCTGGCTCGTGACCTCCCGGCGTAGCAGGTCCATCTCTAGGCCCGGGAACTCCAGTCTCTGCCCCGGCCCGGAATCCGCCTCCAGGCGACGCCGCCTCAGGTGAGCCCGCACCCGGCTTACGAGCTCGCGGGGCCTGAACGGCTTGGTGACGTAATCGTCGGCGCCGACCTCCAGGCCCACCACCACCGATGTCTCGTCGTCGCGGGCGGTGAGCATGAGCACCGGGACGTCCCTGTTGACCTGCCCCGCCCGCAGCTCCCGGCACACGGAGACGCCGTCCATGCCGGGGAGCATGACGTCCAGGATCACCAGGTCGAAGGTCTCCGAGCCCTGCAGCCGATCCAGGGCGGTCTCCCCGTCGCCGACGGCCGCGGTCTCGATACCCTCGCGCGCGAGGGCGTGCTCGACCACGTCCCTCACGGCGGGCTCGTCCTCTACTATCAGCACCTTAGGCATCCGACCCGGCCTCCGGCAGACGTATCTTCACGGTGGTGCCGCTCCCTTCCTCGGATTCTATGGAGATCTTGCCCCCCATCCGCTCGACCAACTCCTTGCAAATGGGCAGGCCCAGCCCGAAACCGCCGGAGCTGCCCGCGCCCTGGTAGAAGCGCTCGAAGGCGTGGCGGAGGTCCGCCTGGCTCATGCCCTCCCCTTCGTCTTCCACGGCCACGGTTGCCCCGTCCGTGCGCAGCCGGACTTGTCCGCCGCGGTGCGAGTGCTTGACCGCGTTGCTGAGGAGCACGAGCAGCGCCTGCTCCAGCCACTCCTCGTCCGCGCGGAGCCGGGTCCCACGCCCTTCGACGGAGAGCTTCAGCCTCGCGCTCTCCACGAGCGGCTCCATATGACTGGCGACCCTCCGGGCGACCTTGTTCGGGTCGACCGCGGTCAGGTCGGGCTCCCGCAGGTCGAACCCCGTGCGGGCCAGGCGCAGCAGGGTCTCCGAGAGCCGCTGCATGCGGCGGGCCTCCGCGTTTATGTGCCCGAGAAAGCGGCGGCGCAGCTCGGGGTCGTCTTCGTCCCCGTCCAGCAGCAGGTCTGAGGCGCCGAGGATGGTGGTGAGCGGGGTCTTCAGTTCGTGGGCGGCGTTCGCCAGGAAGCGTTGCTGGTTTGCCTCCAGGCGCCGGCCCTCTGAGAGGTCCTGGATGACGACCAGCACCCCGCCCCCGTGCTCGTCGTACTCGGGCAGGGACCGCAGGTTGACCCGCAGATAGGTCTCCTCGCCCCGGACGCGGGCCTCCCCGCACTCTCCCTCCCCGGCGCACCGGGCCACCGCCTTCGGCAGGTCGAACTCGGCCCACGGGTTCGGCAGCCCCTCAGGCGATCCCTCGCCGCCCATCCCGAGCATCGCCCGGGCGCCCGGGTTCGCGAACATCACCCGGCCTTCCAGGTCCGTTGCCAGGACGCCCTCGTTGAGGTTGTCCAGGATCACGCCGAGGGTGGCCTTGCGCTCCTCCAGCTCGGAGAAAGACCCTTCGAGCTTGGTCGCCATCGCGTTGAAGCTCTTGGCGAGCTTGCCCAGCTCGTCGTCGAAGCCGGGTTCGAGGCGGTAGGAGAGGTTTCCCCGCTCGATGGAGCGGGCCCCGAGGGTCAGCCGCTCCACCCGCCTCGAAAGCAACGCGGCGACGAGCAGCATCAGGCCGCCGCCGAGCACGGCGGCTATCGCCGCCGCCTCCACGCTGCTGCGCGAGAAGATGCCGAATACGTCATTCTCGGCCTCGTCGGGCACGAAGACCAGGCCCCCGTCGAGGCGGCCGTCGCGGATGATCGGGACGGTTGCGATCCTGACCCCTTCGACCTCCTCGATGGTCCGGTGACCGTCGGCAGCCGAACGCAACACCGACTTCGGCGGGGAAGGCAGTAGCTCGGGACCACTACGGTTCACCACGCGGGCCTGCGCGCTGACGATCAGCACTTCCCCCTTGCCCGTGCGGGCTGCGATGTCCAGCGCGCGCCGGCGGTCCTCCCCCCCGGCCGTCTCGACGCCCTGCGCAGCCGCGGCGGCCCGCGCGAGCGCGCGCCCTTCCGAGAACTCCCCGAGGCGCGTCCTGGCCGCCGGAAGACCGTAGAGCAGAAGCGTACCGATCGAGAGCAGCACTATGAAGACTGCTAGCAGCGGCATCCAGACTCGGAACTTGTATCGCACGCGGCGATTGTACCTTCTGGCCTCCGGTCGCCACCGCCCCGCGACCGGCGCCCGGGCGGTCGTTAACAGAACCTTTACCATTCCCTAACCGAAAACCGGTCAAAGATCGGATCTCCGTTGGGAGAACGCTGCCGGCAGTGGGGCGCGAAGCCGGAAGGCGAGGATGGGCTGACGACGAGGCGCCTGTCCCCGCCCGTTCGAGGAGCCCGGTTACCGATGTGTTACCGGAGCTTCTTCGTCCTTTAACGAGGCTTTACGAGCATTTAAGCAACGGCAGCGAAACTAGGGCTTTCGGAAGAAGGGTCGGCGACCGCGACGAGGAGTAAACGTGTCCGATACCGCAGGCAAGCATCGCGCAGAACAACTGGGAGAGACGCCCGGGCTCATCAGGGGCTACTTCGACCGCATCGACAAGGGCGACC
>JALZNL010000077.1 GCA_030857715.1 Actinomycetota bacterium
GCTCATGGGGGGCTTGCTCTTGGGGGTTCTGGGTTCTTCGCGTGCCCTCAGGGGGAGGCGGGCCCTCACCGGCAAGGAAGGGATGATAGGCGAGTTGGGCACCGTCAGGAGCCCCGTGGGGGCGGACTCCGAGGGTTGGGTGTTCGTGCACGGCGAGCGGTGGCGGGCCGTGCTGGTGTTCGCCCCGGAGGAGACCGACCCGCGAGACGGCGAGCCGATGCTAGGGGTGGGGCGCAAGGTGACCGTGGTGGGCTTCGGAGAGGGAGGTATGGTGCAGGTGGTGCCCGCGCAGGGGGCCCACGATCACGGGTTTGTGGACTCGAAGGGCTAGGACAAGAGGAGGATCTCTCGTGCACGAGAACTTGGGCTTGTTGCAGGCGGTAGGCTTGGGCATCGGGTTCATCGCCCTGGTGGTGATCGCGCTAATCGTGGCCACGGTGCTTATAAGCGCGATCAAGGTCGTCAAGGAGTACGAGCGCGGCGTGATCTTCCGCGTCGGGCGCGTGCAGGGAGGGGCCAAAGGACCGGGTCTGTTCGTCCTGCTTCCGTTCGTTGACAGGATGGTCAAGATAGACCTGAGGACCGTCACGATGGAGGTGCCGCCCCAGGAGATCATCACCCGCGACAACGTCCCCGCCCGCGTGACCGCGGTCCTCTACTTCCGGGTTGTGGACCCGAACAGGAGCGTGCTCGAGGTCGAGAACCACGTGCTGGCCACCAGCCAGATCAGCCAGACCACCCTGCGCAGCGTCCTGGGCCAGAGGGATCTCGACGACCTCCTGACGAACCGCGAGACCATAAACGAGGAGCTCCAGAAGATCATCGACGAGCAGACCGAGCCCTGGGGCATCAAGGTGAGCATCGTCGAGGTCAAGGACGTCGAGATACCGCAGAACATGCAGCGGGCGATGGCCCGGCAGGCCGAGAGCGAGCGCGAGCGCCGCGCCAAGATCATCGCCGCCGAGGGCGAGTACCAGGCCTCCGAGCGCCTCCGGCAGGCCGCCGACCGCCTCGAGAGCCCGACGGCGCTGCAGCTCAGGCTCTTCCAGACTATGGGCGAGATCGCCGTCAACCAGAACTCCACCATCATCCTGCCCATCCCCCTGGACCTCTTCAAGCCCTTCCTTGAGGGTCAGGACAGCTCCGGCGAGAGGTCCCGGTCCGCCCGGCTCGAGGACGAGGAGGCCAAGCGCCTCTACCAGGACGCCGTCGGGGATGCCGCGCGCGAGGTGTCGAGCGAAGCGGTTCCTACCGAGATGCCAAACGGAGAATCCGACCGTTAGAGAGAAGAACCCACGGGCGGCTGCCATAGAGCGCTTTTCTTTCCGCCGCAACCACCTCCCTAAAGCGCGGCGGAAATAATCGAGTGTAAGCGAGGCGCGTAAGAAGCCATTTTGAGCCTTCCCGGTTGCCGCGGCGGCCAGCCCCTCGCCGTTCGACCCCCGCCGCTTCAACGAGCCTTAAGACAGTTTTGAATGACCGCGGGCCGGGTTGCGCCGCGTGTCCGTGTGACCGGCAGGGGCGACAGGAGATCGTCACCGGTTCGCAGGTGCCTCCATGGCCTTTGCTCCGATCCTGCTCGGGGTGGATAATCGTCAGCGGTCGTTCGGCGTGTGCTAGCGTGCCGGGTGCCCCGGGGTAAGGCAGAGCGCGTAGGGGAAGGCGGCCAAGCCGTATCAGGCGACCGCGTTTGGGTTAGACTTCGCGCTGGGGAAAGAGCGAAAGAACCGATGCAGGCGTTACGGGGAAGGGCGATCATGGTCTCGAACGACGCACGCGGCCCCTCGCGGGTCGGCCGCACGCTAAGCCGCCGGGATTTCCTGAAGGTGAGCGGGGCGGGCATCGCCGGGATGACCGCGCTGGCGACCGCGGGTTGCGGCGGCTCCGGGCAGGGGGACGGCGGTACGGTCACCTACGCCGAGGGGCCCGACGACACGGGGACCCTCCAGAAGCTGCTCGACGGCTTCAACAAGAAATACGAAGGAAAGTACAAGGTCGAGTACCGCGAGATGCCCGCGGACACCCAGAGCTACCTCAACAAGCTCGTCATCGAGCTGCAGGCCGGCAAGAGCGACGTGGACGTGATCGCGGGGGACGTGATCTGGGCCGCCCAGCTGGCCGCCAACGGCTGGCTCATGGATCTCTCGGATCGCTTTGCCGGGGACCTACAAGGAGAGTTCATACCAGGCAACGTGAGGTCAAACGAGTACGAGGGGAAGATCTGGGGCGTCCCGTTCGTGACCGGCGCGGGCCTGCTCTACTACCGCAAGGACCTGCTGGAGAAGAGCGGCTTCCCCGGGCCGCCGGAAACCTGGGACGAACTAAAGCGGATGGCCTTGCGGGCCAAGCGGGACTCGGGCACGAGGTTCGGCTTCGTCTTCCAGGGGGCCAACTACGAGGGCGGGGTGTGCAACGCGCTCGAGTACATCTGGAACTACGGCGGCGACGTCCTCGACCCGGACGATCCGACCAAGGTCGTGGTGGACTCGCCCGAGGCGGTGGCGGGCCTCTCCGAATACAGTTCCATGATCTCGGACGGCGTCACCACTCGGGCGATGACCACCTACAAAGAGGAAGAGGCGCAGGCCGCCTTCCTGCGGGGCGACGCCGTCTTCATGCGCAACTGGTCCTACGTGTACGCCCTGACCTCCGACCCCACGCAGTCCGAGATAAAGCCCGAGCAGGTCGGTATATCCACCCTTCCCGTCGCCGAGAAGGGCAGGCAGAGCACCAACGTCCTCGGGGCGACCAACCTCTACGTGAACGCCACGACCCGCAGCGCGGAGGCTTCCTGGGCCTTGATCCGCTACTTCACGGCCCCCGAGCAGCAGGAGCTGCGCGCCGTGGAGGGCGCCCGCATACCCGTCCTAAAGAGTTCCTACGAAGACGAACAGCTCCTCGACGAGGTGCCGGTAATGGCGCTCGGCAAGACGGCCCTGCAGACCGTGCGCCCGCGCCCGGTCTCCCCCTACTACTCGGACATGTCGCTCGAGATGGCCGAGCGGTTCGCCGCCATCCTGGCGGGCGAAACCTCCCCAAAGCAGGGCGCGGTGGCCCTCCGGAGCGACCTGGAGGAGGTCATCGAGCTGGGCAAGGACCTCTAGCCGAACCTCGCCGGTCCGGCCTAGGTTGACCGCTCGGCATCCGTCCTCCGAAGAAGACGAGGCCCGTGCCGTAGCAGTTGACGGCACAGACCAGGGCGGCGAGGGCGGCGCCCACGAGCAGCATGGGCAGGTGGATCTCCGTGACCGCGATGGAGTAGAGTGGGACCCTCTCGAGGGAGGGGAAGAGGTACGAAAAGAGCGTGCCGCTCGCCGTGACGTAGAAGGCGAGCTTGCCTAGGCGCCGAACGGGAGCCAGCCGAATCTTTCCGCCGCAACCCCGTCCCTTAGGCGCGGCGGAATCGATCGGACCGGCGATGGCACACGCGTAAGGCGGTTCTAAGACCCCGGAGGCACGGAGGCGGGACCTGGCCCCGGTCGCGCGGTCTTCGCCGGTTGAGGGGACGCTTAGTCAGCGTTGCACGACCCGACGGAGCCGGCCGAGGATCGACGCCGTTTCCTACCCGACCTCCCCGTTCGCCCTGGGGCGGATAATCGTGGGGGTCAACCGGGCCGTCCCGGCGATAATCCTCTCTACGACTTACGCCGGCACGGCGAGGGAGGGCACGGCACGGTCGGGAGAAGGGGCGCCGCGCCACGGGACGGGGCCGCGGACGGCGACGGACGCGGTGCCGGCGTTTTGAGACCAGGAGGAGGTAGAACGTCGTGACGAGTTTGGTTGGCAGGATGCTGCGGCTGTTCCCGGAGAGCGTGCCGCTGGAGGACCTGTTCACCGAGGCGGTCGCCCGGCTCTTCGAGACGAGGCCGGAGCTGTGCGTGGCTTGGTTAAGAGAGGTCGGGGCGTTGCCGCCGGGGCGTGAGGCGGCGGGGGGCGGGGCGCGCGTCCGCACCCGGCTTCAGAAATGGCTCGGCAACCTCGACCACCGGGAGGCGGCCAGCCGCGTCGACCTCATGATCGAGGTGCTCTGGCCCCCGGAAGGGGGGGCCGCCGGGTCCGCTGCTCCGGCGGACGTGGTGGTGGTGGAGTCGAAGGTCGGATCCCGGGAAGGCGAAGGGCAGCTCAGGCGCTGCGCGGAGCACCTCCACGGGATGGAGGGCTACGGGAGCAAGGCGCTGCTCTACGTCACCCGCGGTTACGACCCGAAAGAAGCCTCGCGAAGCCTACGAGGGTGCGAGCGCCAGGTACCGAGAATGGGCCGAGAGGCAGGCAGCCGAGCGCGAACGCGCCGAGGCCCTCCGAAGGACCGAGTGGGAACGCAACGAACGCCGCGTGCGTTTCCAGCAGTACCGGCGGTTCTTCGAGAGGGCCTACGAGGGATCGCGTGATTCCCTGAATTGGTGGCGGGGTTACGACACCGGCGAATACGATGATGAGCGTTCTTCCGTTTCCGAGCTTCTAGTGTCCGCCCAACGTCGGGCTGAGAGGGGAAGAGACACACTTCGGGAGATGGAAAGCGCGTTGGAGAACTTGCTCTGGCAAGAAACGCTCGAGAAGGCGGACCTCACCCTGAACGACGTCAGGGCCGGTCAAGAGGCCTTCGGGGGCGAAGAGAGCATATTCGCGCCACTGGTGGCTGTCCACGAAAAGATCAAAGGAGCGGAGGGTTGGAAGACCTACAGGCAAGAACTCGAGAGGCTCATAAGGGACCTTGAGGATCTCCTGGGCTCTCCGTCGGTCAGGACCGCGGCAGCCAGCAGGGCCAGGTTCCCCGAACCTGATCGGCCGCACGCTCCCGGTACAGCGGCAGCCCGCTCCCCTGACTTCCACCGACCGACGGGGGCACCTCAAACAGCTCCCATAGGGGCAGGCGTTTCTCTGGGCCATCGATTGGTGTCCACCCACCCCCATCAAGAGTGCATCGACCGGGCGGAGGCTTTCATGGTTGGGAAGGGATTCTCGGTCAGGCGCGGCGGCAGCACCGTGACGTTTGCAAGAGACAGGCAGATCAACTGGCTTCTGTTCGTCGTGTTCCTATTGTTCGGGGTGTTCCCCGCAATCATCTACGCGGCGTTTGTGGCCGCCGCCCCCGTGCGCACCACGCTCGTGACGACACCCGTGGATGGTGGTACGGAGCTGACGGTCCAGTCGGACGACGGGAAAGACGCCGCGGTGTTGGAGGGTTGGATCGAGGACAGCCTGGTTGCCGGTCGCCCCCGATGATAGCGACGGAGTCACAGCGGATTGAGAGTATACAGTCAACTGTGCTCTATGCGGTGACACCGAAACCTCGTGTGGGTCAGAAGATGACGGTTCCCGTTACTGCACCGGCTGCGGGGCGCGAGCCAACACGGGAGACTCGTTCTGCATCCGCTGCGGAACACGGTTGCAAGGCGAGCGAGGTACCGGACAGTCTCGCAACTTCGCCCCCGCAGACCCGAGATCGGGAGCGAATGGAGCCAGGGATCCTACTGGGACTCTCGATTGGAGGAAAGCATTCGCACGGTCGGCCATCGTCATCGCGATCTACGTCGGCCTGTTCTACTTCCTGGGCGTTGCCTTCCCGGAGACCTTCGGCCTCGGGGACAACGCCGGGATCACGGGCCTCCTGATCAACGCCGTGTTCTTCTTCTTCGTCTTCGCCCTGGTCTACGCTGTTGTCGAGCGCCACAGGCGGCGGAGCAGAGCACTCAACAACGAGGTTAGCATCCGCAGAAAACTCGGCACGTTGCCGGCGGACCGCAAGACTTCGGTAGCCGTTGTAGCGATAGCGGCCCTGTTGACCTTGGTCGTGGTGCTCGTTGTGGCCAACCCGGGTGCTATCTGGGGTCCCGGTTACGACGTCGTCTACGAGAAAGAGATGTCGTGGATGATGGACACCATGTCGGGCTACGACTACACGGACAACGAAGGCATGATCTACATCAAGGTCGAAGTGGAAGACCCGGATAGCATAGACCCGGCCTACGAGGACCTGATCACCCACCCCAAGGTAACGGAGCGCGATTGCGTCGCCGTCGACTTCCTCGTGGAGGGAGACAGGGGGGGCGGGATCGCGGACGAGAGGGTGATCGAAGGCAATCAGTCGTGCGCCTCCGACGTTGAGTTCTTCGAGTCGAGGATGGGCAGCCTCAGCGAGGCTTCGAGGACCAACGACCTGTTCGGCGACGAGTTGCTGAAAGGCGAGAGGAATCCCGAGGGATGGTGACTGTCAGCCCGAAGCCCACGCAGACACACAAACACGCCAGAGGAAGGTGTCGTTGACTAGCGAGAATGTGCCGCCGAACTATTGCGGACGGTGCGGGAACCCTATCTACGAGGACGACAGGTTTTGCGGGGCGTGCGGGGCCGCGGTTCTAGCGCCCCCTCCGCAGGCCGAACAGGTCCTTCCCCAACCGGCGGCGGCGGCCCAGGGTGCAACGGTCGGTAGGGGAAGGAGGCCGCTCCTGGTGGCTGGCGTCTTGGGCGCCCTTGCGGTGCTGTTGGTGGGAGGCGGTGCTCTGGCGCTCGTCGGTTTGGGGTCCGCAGACGAACCGTCCGATGGGTCGGGACCGCCGCCCCGGTCTGCCGAGGACGGGGAAGGGGCCGCCCCCTTCCGTCCGGAAGCAACGGAGGGGTACGGCGCGACTGAACCCACCACCCCGGCGCCGACCACGGTCGACCTCATGCAGGGTTTCGTCTCCGACCACTACGACGCCCTGTCCGATGGCGACTACGCCGACGCCTACTCCATGCTGGACGAGGAGTCCAGGCAGAAGATCACGGAGGAGGAGTGGGAAGACGCGCGGGCCGGGCTCGGGGCTTCGGGCGATCCCTCCCGGATAGCCTCGGCCACCGTGGAGGGCCCCTACGCCTCGGAGACCCAGGTGCCCTTCACCACCAACGTCAGGATCTCCTACGAGGACGGGGCGTCGGAAACGGTGGAGTTGGGGCTCGTCTCCGAGTACGTGGTGGACGAGGCCGGCGACTTCCGCCGCCACCTGACGGACGGGGAGGTGTCCTCCATCGAGGGGTCGGCTAGCACCGAGAACACTGCTTCCGTCCCTCCCTCCAGCCCGGAACCCACGACCTTCGGCCTCAGCCCCGAAGGAGAAGACCAGGTGCGGGAGGCGGCCGAGCAATACTACTACGCCGTGGACTACGAATCTTGGGACACCACCTACTACAACCTCGACGCGGAGTCCAAGGCCCTGTTCACAGAAGAAGAGTGGATCGCGAAGAACCGGTGGTACGCCGAGATCGAGGGCCTGGAGCTCGACTCCATGGAGATCGATGTGTCGATGGACGGGGAGGAGCGCGCGGAGGTGACGGTGGACCGGACCTTCACCGACGGCACGTCGATAACCAGGGACACGGTCTTCGTTCCGGTAGAAGAAGTGAAGGCCGACTACTTGGCGGTGCAGCAAGCGCTGACAGAGGAGAGCACCCGCAAGGCGAGCCCGCGAACACTCGAAGTGGCGCGGTTCGTGTGGGAGCAAAGAAGACGGGTCGGGGGGAAAGACCTATCGTATCTTGATCTGATGGAGCGTTGGAACAAGAGTCGGTCCGATGGCGGCAAGTTCAGCGACTGGCGTGCCTTTTACACAGCTTTCGTTAGAGGCAAAGAGGCGGCGCTACCTCGTTACGAACGCAGTGCCGGATTGCTGCAACAGGGGGTCAGAGAGGGCTATGGCAAAGACCTTTTCGGTACCTGGGCATCTGAGGTACGCGCTATGTTCTGAACCATTCGGTGCAGCAACCGCGCATCAACCCAGGTTAAGAACCTGAAAAGCCGGGAAGAGCGTCCAGGTCTGAATCGGCCTAGGTACACGGATTCTGCAAGGTTCGGAAAGCCCCAGAAATCTATGTGAGCGCCTTCACACAGCAGAGGTCGCTGATTCGAAACCAGCATCGCCCACTCGTAGAGGTTCCACAAATGCGGTAGATACGCAGCCCTCAGTTCCAACACGGGGGACACTGTGCAACAACGCGTCGGAAGCGCGGGCGATACGTCGAGAGTTGGGCGGCTAACCCGGGATGCAGGCCGCCGACCCGACCGCAGCGCCCGTCCTGGAGCGCGACAACCGCGGGCCGCTCGGGTAGGCCGAAGTCGCCAGGCCAGGGTCCTTCAGGGCTCCGGCCCGTATCGTGGTATGATAGGTGTGCAGTTAGAGATGTGGGTTTTATGGTGACCGAAGCGCCGCCCTCCACGAGGAGCGGCTTTTTTATTGCGGTGGAGCCCCCCAAAAGAAAGGCGGGTCCACATATGGCCCAAGGAACGGTAAAGTGGTTCAGCGACGATAAAGGCTTCGGCTTTATCACCCCGGATGAGGGCGGCGAAGACCTCTTCGTGCACCACACCGGCATAACGGGCAGCGGCTTCAAGAGCCTCGAAGAGGGCGCCAAGGTCTCTTACGAGGCGTCCCAGGGCCGCAAGGGCATGCAGGCGGATAACGTCTCCCCGGTCTAACCAGCCGGGTTACCGAACGGTAACCGCATCGATGTTGACGGCCGGGGCCTGGCTTTGCCAGGCCC
>JALZNL010000078.1 GCA_030857715.1 Actinomycetota bacterium
GTACGAGAACCCCTCGGCAGCGGGGAAACGGAGGCTCCGAGGCCGGCCCAATTCGACGAGGGCGAGCAGGATGGGATCGTGCGCGGGCTGCTCGGGGACAGGAGTTTGCTCGGCGCGCGGATCGGGACCGACCTGCGCTACATGCTCTTGGACTCCTACCGCCGGTTCTCCGCCGTGGCCCCGGAGGCCGAGTGGGTGGACTTTACCGACGAGATGTACGCGCTCAGGCGCATCAAGTACCCGGCCGAGGTCGAGCGGCTGCGGCGGGCGACGGAGCTCTCAGAGGCGGGGATGCGCTTCGCGGTCGAGGGTCTGAGGCCCGGTATGACGGCGACGGACGTGCGCCACCGCTACGTCATGGGCGTCGCGCAGGCGGCGATGGGAGACGCCCGCTACCAGGACTACTCGGACGACTGGATCCTTCCGGCCGTCGGCGCGGGGGTCGGGATCGGGGTGGATTCCGAGCGCGACGCGGGTTTGCAAGAGGGCGACCTCATAAAGTTCGACTGCGGCACCACGGTCGGCGGCTACCGCGGCGATGGCGGTCGCACGTTCGTTTACGGGAAGGCGAAGCCCGCCGCCCGGCGCCTCTTCGGGATACTCCAGGAGGCGCACGACAGGGCCTGCGCGGCGATCCGCCCGGGCGTCGAGGTCGGCGAGATCTTCCGCGTCGCCCAGGACCACATCACCACCAACGGCTACCCGCGCTTCCGCAGGGGTCACTACGGGCACTCCCTGGGCATCGACACCTTCCACGAGGAGCCGCCCTACGTGTCCGATGGCGAGCGGACGCCCATCGAAGAGGGTATGGTGCTGGCCATAGAGACACCGGCCTACACGACCGACGCGGGCGCGATCATGATCGAGGACCTCGTCCACGTCCTCCCGAACGGCATCGAGCGCCTGCACAGGCTGCCGCACGAGCTCGGGGTGGTCTCCTGAGCGCGAATGGCTCGTCCGTATCCGGGGGCGGGCGCTACCGCGTGGGCATCGACATCGGTGGGACGTTCACCGACCTCGTCTTGATCGACGACGAAACGGGCCGGCGGGCGGTGGGCAAGGTGTTGACCAGCCAGGAAGACCCGTCGGAGGCGGTCGAGGAGGGGTTGGTCGGTCTGCTCGAGCGCGAAGTCGTCGAAGCGGGTGAACTGAGGACCATAGTCCACGGCACCACGCTCGTCACGAACGCCCTGATCGAACGCAGGGGCGCCGAGACGGCGCTGTTTACGACGGAGGGCTTCCGCGACGCGGTCGCCATCGGCACCGAGCACCGCTACGACATGTACGACGTATTTATCGAGAAGCCTGAGCCACTGGTGCCGCGGAGCCTGCGTTACGGGGTGCGCGAGCGGGTGCTCGACGACGGCTCGGTCGCCCTCGCGCTCGACGAGGAGCAGGTCCGCTCCATCGTGACGGAGCTACGCAAACGCGGCGTGCGGGCGGTCGCCGTAAGCTTTCTGCACGGCTTCCGCAACCCGGCGCACGAGCGGCGGGCCGCCGAGATCCTCGCCGAGGAGGCGCCGGAGATCACGATCTCGCTCTCCTCGGAGGTGGCGCCGGAGATCCGCGAGTACGAGCGGACCTCGACGACTATAGCCAACGTCTACGTGCGGCCACTGGTCGAAGGCTACCTGCGCTCTCTGGAGGGCCGGCTCAGGCGGCTCGGTTTTGACGGCTCGCTCTACATCATGCTGTCAAACGGCGGCACGGCCAGCGTCGAGACGGCCTGCCGGTTCCCGGTCCGGCTGCTGGAGTCCGGTCCGGCGGCGGGGGCCCTGGCCGCCGCCTTCTACGGTCGGACGGCGGACTTTCCGGAGGTCCTCTCCTTCGACATGGGAGGGACGACGGCCAAGGCGTGCCTGATCGAGGGCGGCGAGCCGCTCACCAGCAGCGAGTTCGAGGTCGCCCGGGTCTACCGCTTCAAGAAGGGCTCGGGGCTTCCGGTCAAGGTCTCCGTCATCGAGATGATCGAGATAGGAGCGGGAGGCGGCTCCATCGCCGCCGTCGGCCCCCTGGGCCTCCCGAAGGTCGGGCCGAGGAGCGCCGGCTCGGCGCCGGGTCCGGCCTGCTACGGCCGCGGCGGCACCGAGCCGACCGTGACCGATGCCGACCTGGTGCTTGGGTACCTCGACCCGGACTTCTTCCTCGGCGGGAGGATGCGCCTCGACCGCGAAGCGGCGCTGCGGGCCGTCGAAGAGGGTATCGCCGGTCCCCTGGGCCTGGACCCCGTCGAGGCCGCCTGGGGGGTCCACCAGGTCGTCAACGAGAACATGGCCAACGCCGCGAGGGTCCACGCCATCGAGCGCGGCAAGGACCCGAGGGCGCACCCGCTGTTCGCCTTCGGCGGCGCAGGTCCGGTGCATGCCTACCGCGTCGCGCGCGCCCTCGGCGTGCCCGGCTTTATCGCGCCGCTGGGCGCGGGCGCGACCTCCGCCTTCGGCTTCCTGTGCGCCCCGCTCTCCTTCGACTTCGTGCGCAGCCTCTACGGCAGGCTGGACGAACTCGACTGGGCGGCGGCGAACCGGGCGCTCGGCGAGATGGAGGAGCGAGGACGGGATCTCCTGCGTGCCTCCGGCGTCGGGGAAGCCGACGTCAGGGTGCGCCGCCTCTGCGACATGCGCTACGTGGGCCAGGGCCACGAGGTTACGGTGGATCTGCCCGACGGGACCCTGGGTTCCGAAGACACGGAGCGGATTACGGCGCTCTATCGCAAAGAGTACCGGCGACTATACAGTAGGGAGGGTCCCGATGTGCCGCTCGAGGCGATCACCTGGCGCCTCGAAGTCTCCGCCCCGCCGCCCGAGATCCGGCTCGGGGGCGATGAGGGGGGCGCGGAGGATCCGGACGAGGCGCGAAAGGGCGAGCGCGAGATCTACCTTCCCGAGGAGAACGGCTTCGCGTCGGTGCCGGTCTACGACCGCTACCTCCTCGGCCCTGGCACGGTCCTCGGGGGGCCCGCGGTCGTCGAGGAGCGCGAGTCCACGGTTATACTCGGTCCCGAGGGCCGGGCCGAGATCGACGCGGCACGGAACCTGACCGTGCGGTGGTCGGCATGAGTGGGGCGCGGCTCGACCCGATCCTGCTAGAGGTCCTCTGGAACCGCCTGGCCTCCGTCGTCGAGGAGCAGGCGCGGGCGCTGATGCGGACCTCCTTTACGAGCGTGGTGCGGGAGTCCGGCGACCTCTCAGCCGGCGTCTTCGACCGGCGCGGCCGGATGGTCGCCCAGGCCGTGACCGGTACGCCTGGCCACATCAACACGATGGCTACCTCCGTCCACCACTTCCTGCGGGAGATCCCGGCCGAGACTCTTCGGCCCGGCGACGCGCTCATAACCAACAACCCGCAGCAGACGGCCGGCCACCTCAACGACTTCACGGTGATCACGCCGGTCTTCCACGGCGGCGAGATCGTCGCGTTCTTCGGCAACACCTGCCACGCCCTCGACGTCGGGGGCCGCGGCCTCGGGGCGGACGCGCGCCAGGTCTACGAGGAGGGTCTCTTCGTGCCCGTGACCCGCCTGTTCCAGGGGGGCGAGCCGAACGAGGAGCTCTTCCGCCTCGTGCGCGCCAACGTCAGGGCGCCCTTCGAGGTGGTCGGCGACCTCCACGCCCAGGCCGGGAGCAACGACGTCGGCGGGGCGCGGCTCGTCGAGATGATCGAGGAGTTCGACCTCGGGGATATCGAGTCGCTCTCGGACGAGATCTGCACCCGCTCGGAGCGCGCAATGCGAGAGGCGATAGCCGCGTTGCCCGACGGCCTCTACGAGAACGAGGCTTACACGGACGGGTTCGACGAGCCGATCCGGCTGGCCGTCTCCATCCGGGTCGAGGGCGACGAGATGCGCCTGGACTACGACGGCTCCGCGCCGCAGAGCGAGCGCGGCATCAACGTCGTCCTGAATTACACGGCCGCCTACACCACCTTCGGGGTGAAGTGCGCGATAAGCCCGGAGGTGCCCAACAACGACGGCAGTTTCCGTCCCGTACACGTGGCCGCCCCCGAGGGGAGCATCCTGAACGCCCAGCACCCGGCGCCCGTCGGCGCCAGGCACATCATCGGCCACTTCCTCCCCG
The DNA here is from genome assembly GCA_030857715.1 of Actinomycetota bacterium. The sequence goes on from JALZNL010000078.1 coordinate 4,074, forward strand.
GCCTCGTCCACGGGGCGCTGGCCCGGGCGATCCCTGACAGGGTGCTGGCCCAGGGCGCGGACAGCCTCTGGAACACCCAGATCACGGGCCGGCGCGAGGGCGGCGAACCTTTCACCTACGTGTTCTTCTCCGGCGGCGGCATGGGGGCCCGCGAGGGCGGGGACGGGCTCTCGGCGACGGCCTTCCCGAGCGGCATCCGCGGCGTGCCGGCCGAGGTGATCGAGAACATCTCCCCCGTCGTCATGCACAGGCGCGAGTTCCGCCCCGACTCGGAGGGACCGGGCCGCCACAGGGGCGGCTTCGGCCAGGAGATGGAGATCGGCGTGCGAAGCCCATATCCCTGGATCCTCTCCGCCATGTACGACCGCACCCGCTGCCCGGCCCGGGGCATAAACGGCGGGTCTCCCGGCGCCCCGGGGACGGTGCGCACCTCGGACGGCGAAGACCTCCACCCGAAGAGACAGCAGCGCATAGACGCCGAGGAGCGGGTCACCCTGAGCCTGCCCGGCGGCGGGGGTTTCGGCGCCCCTGCCGAACGCGACCCGGGCCGGGTGGCCCGCGACGTCGAGGACGGCCTCATCTCCCCGGAGCGCGCCCGCGAGGTCTACCGCGTCGCGCTGATGGAAGGGGAGCGGCCCGGGGCGTACGCCGTCGACGCGGAGGCAACCGCCCGGTTGCGCGCCGGGGTCACACCTCGTCAGGCCAGCGACGAGCGCCGAGAAGGCGGCCACGACCGTGGTGAATCCGCGGGCCATAGCCCGATGTAGGAACAGTCTCTATACTGACGGATTGGGGAGATAGGTCGAGGGAAGCGTAACAGGGGGATAGCCGTGGATTCGCAAGATCGGACAGTAGAACAGGCGATACCACGGGTAGAGGAGACCTCGATCCGGCAGGCCATCGTCGGCGCGTCGATCGGCAACATGGTGGAGTGGTTCGACTTCGCCGTCTACGGGTATCTCGCCGTGACGCTCGGCGCCGTCTTCTTCCCTTCAGAGGATCCCACCATCTCGCTTCTCTCCTCGTTCGCGGTCTTCGGCGTGGCCTTCGTCATGCGGCCGCTCGGGGGGTTGTTTTTCGGCCCTCTGGGCGACAGGATCGGACGCCAACGCACCCTGGCGACGGTCATTATCCTCATGTCGGTCTCCACCTTCGTGATCGCTTTGTTGCCAGGCTACGCCACCATAGGCATCTGGGCCCCGATCCTGCTGGTCTTGGCCCGCCTGTTGCAGGGCTTCTCGGCTGGCGGCGAGTTCGGCGGCGCGTCGGCTTTCATCGCCGAGTACTCGCCGGATAATCGCCGGGGCTTCCTGGTCAGCTGGCTGGAATTCTCGACTCTCATAGGGTTCATCCTTGGCTCGACGTCGGTGCTCGTGCTGTCGTCGGTCCTCTCCGAGGATGCCCTGACCTCCTGGGGCTGGCGCATTCCCTTCCTGCTCGCGGGGCCGCTCGGCCTCATCGGTCTCTATATAAGGCTGAGGCTAGACGACACCCCCGAGTTCAGGGCCCTGGAGAGCGCAGGGGAGGTCTCCCAGTCCCCCTTCAAGGAGACCATCACGCAGAACTGGAGGCCCATCTTGCAGGTGGCGGGTCTGGTCATAATCCAGAACGCGGGTTTCTACATCGTGTTGACCTACATGCAGACCTACATCACCGAGCAGCTCGGGTTCTCGACGACGAGCGCCTCGCTTTCGACCGTGCTCACCCTGCTCGTCGGGATGGCCCTCATCCCGCCCCTCGGCGCCCTCTCGGACCGCGTCGGGCGCAAGCCCGTGTTGATGGCCTCCTGCGTCGGCTTTGTCGTGCTGACCTATCCCCTCTTCCTGCTCCTGAACGCGGGCAACCTGGCCGGGGCCATCACGGCGCACGTGACGCTCGGCGCGCTCCTGGCCGTCTACCTGAGCACGACCATCGCAGCCCTGACCGAGCTCTTCCCGACCCGCGTGCGCTACGGCGGCTTCTCCATAGGCTACAACGTCTCCGTCGCGATCTTCGGGGGTGCCGCGCCGTTTCTGGCGACGTACCTGATCTCCGTGACGGGCAACCCCCTCTCCCCCGCCTTCTACCTGATCGCCGCCGCCATCGCGACGGCCCTCACCCTCCTGACCATCAAGGAGACGGCCCGCACCCCGCTCAGGAAGACCTAGCGGAAGTGCGGCCGGGGGCCACGCGGTGAGGACGGCCTACCGGGCCGCGCGGGTCTTCGATGGGGTCTCGGGGCACGCTACCGAGGACGCTGCGGTCCTCGTGGAGGACGGTCGCATCGCCTCCGTTGGACCCGTCGCCGACCTGCCGGCGGGCGCGGAGATCACGGACCTCGGCGACGCCACCCTCCTGCCCGGCCTCATAGACGCCCACGTCCACCTGGTCTGGTCGGCCTCGGCCGAGCCGCACGGGCTCGTCGAGCGCGAGTCGCGCGCCCTCACGGTGCTGCGCTGCGCCGCCAACGCCGCCCTCCACCTCCGCGCCGGCGTCACAACCGTCCGCGACGTCGGCGCAACCGGAGGCCTCTCTGTCGACGTGGCCCGGGCCGTGGAGCTTGGCGTCCTTCCGGGACCGAGGGTGGTAGCGGCGGGTAGGGCCATAGCCATGACCGGGGGACACGGATGGTTTCTCGGCCGCGAGGTCGACGGCCCCGACGCGGTAAGGCGCGCGGCGCGGGAGGAGATGAAGTCGGGTGCCACCTGCATCAAGCTGATGGCCTCGGGCGGGGTCTACGGCCACGCCGAGGAGCCTGGCTCGCCCCAGCTCACCGTCGAGGAGATGCGCGCCGCCGTCGAAGAGGCGCACAAGGCCGGAAGGAAGGTCGCAGCCCACGCCTACTCGGTGGCGGCGATAGGGAACGCCCTGGATGCCGGGGTGGACTCCATCGAGCACGGCAGCTTTCTAGACCGGCAGACGGCCGAGAGGATGCGCGATTCGGGGACCTGCCTGGTCCCGACCATGTCGGTGTACGCGGCTATGGACGCGAAGGGGCCGGAGCTGGGAACGCCCGACTACGTTCGGCGCAAAACTACCGAGGTGCTCCAAGCGTCCCGCGAGGCGTTCCGGCTGGCGCTGGACGCGGGTGTCCCCGTGGCGGCCGGCACCGACTGCGGCGCGCCCGGGCATCCCCACGGCACGCTGCGCGAGGAACTCAGGCTGATGGTCGAGGCCGGCGCAACGCCCCAACAGGCCCTGCGCTTCGGCACCACCGCGGCGGCCCGGTTGCTCGGTCTGGACGGCGAGGTGGGTTCCCTGGAGCCGGGCAAGAGGGCCGACCTGCTCGCGGTGGCCGGGGATCCGCTGCAAGACGTCAACGCCCTGGAGAGGGTACTCTTGGTGCTGCGCGACGGGGCCGAAGTGGCGAGGGGGCCATCGTAAAACGAGAACATCGTCTTGAAGCGCTTCCGGTGATACCGTGAGCGAACTACGGCTCGGGGTGGACGTGGGCGGCACCTTCACGGATCTTGTCGCCCTTTCCGAGGGAGGGCTCGTCACCGCGAAGGTCCCCTCCACCCCGCGCGACCAGTCCGAGGGCGTGATGAACGCGATAGACGCCGCCGAAGTAGAAGCGGCCTCCGTAGGCGCTCTGGCCCACGGCATGACCGTGGCGACCAACGCCCTGCTCGAACGCCGGGGTGCCAAGACGGCGCTCGTCACGACGGAGGGCTTCAGGGACGTGCTCGAGATCGCCCGCCAGAACCGCCCGTCGCTGTACGACCTCGCCATGGACCGACCTACCCCGCTCGTCCCGCGCGACCTCCGCTTTACCGTAGAGGAACGCATGGGACCGGAGGGGGAGATCAAACGCCTCGACGAAGAGAGCCTGGAGAGGGCGGTCGAAGCCTTGAAAGGGGCGGACGTGCAGGCGGTCGCCGTCTGCCTGCTCTTCGCCTTCGCCCACCCGGAGCACGAGAAGCGGGTCGGGGAGACGCTGCGCGAAGCCATGCCCGAGGTCCACGTCTCCCTCTCCAGCGAGGTCCTGCCCGAGTTCCGGGAGTACGAGCGGTTCTCCACGACCGCGGCGGACGCGTACCTGGGGCCGAAGCTCGCCGCCTACCTGAAGAACCTGGCGGACAAGGCCGATGAGGCGGGCGTTCCGGCGCCACTCATCATGCAGTCTTCGGGCGGGGTCGTGCCGGTGAAAGACGCGGCGACGGACGCGGCCGGGTGCGTGCTGTCGGGTCCGGCCGGCGGGGTCGTCGGGGCGGCCCACGTCGGTTCTCTTGGCGGTTATGAGGACCTGCTCACCTTCGACATGGGCGGCACCTCGACGGACGTCGCGCCCATTATCGCCGGGGAGGCGCAGACGACGACGGAGACCGTCGTCGCGGGCGTTCCCATAAAACTCCCGATGGTGGACGTCCACACGGTCAGCGCCGGGGGAGGCTCGGTCGCGTGGGCGGACGCGGGCGGCGCCC
>JALZNL010000536.1 GCA_030857715.1 Actinomycetota bacterium
GAGCTTGAAGGGCGCGCGCTGAAGATAAAGAGGCCCCAGGACGCCATCGAGTCCGGCGTCGGCTACCTGACCGAGGACCGCAAGGGTGAAGGCCTGGCGCTCCAGCTCGGGGTGGACCAGAACATCACGCTCGCCAACCTGCCCATGACCAAAGGGCTTATTAACCTGAAAGAGGAGCAGAGGATCGCGCGCCAGTATCGCGACCAACTCAACATCAGGACACCCTCCGTCCGGCGCCGGGTGCAGGTGCTCTCAGGGGGGAACCAGCAGAAGGTCGTGGTGGCGCGGTGGCTTGAGACGAATGCGAAGGTCCTCTTCTTCGACGAGCCGGCGCGGGGGATAGACGTTGGGGCGAAGGCGGAGATGTTCGGCCTCATCGGGGACCTGGCGGAGGAAGGGCGGGGGATCGTTGTGATTTCGTCTTACCTACCGGAGTTGTTGAACATGTGCGACCGCATCCTGGTAATGCGGGAGGGAGAGGTGGCCGGCGTGATCGGACGCGAAGAGTTCTCGGAGGAGCGCGTCATCGCGCTCGCCACTGGCACGGAGGAGGCCGCATGACGGACGGGACGGAGAACGGAACCACACGCGGAAACGCTTTACGCGAGAGGCTCTCGGACTTTGTCTCCCAACTCGCCGCGGCGGGCGCCCTCATAGTAGTCTTCGTCTTCCTCTCCTTCGCCTCGCCGGACTTCCTTACCGCCGACAACCTCTTCAACATCGGTTCCCAGACCGCAGTCGTCGCGGTGATCGCCGTGGGGATGACGCTCGTCATCATCACCGCCGGAATAGACCTCTCGGTCGGATCGGTGGCCGCCCTCTCCGGCGTCATGGGCGCCCTCCTGATGTCCTCGGTGGGCCTGCCGATGCCGCTGGCCGCGCTGGGCGGTACGCTGGTTGGGGCCGCCTGCGGCCTCACGAACGGCCTCCTCGTCTCGGTCGCGGGCCTCAACCCGTTCATAGCGACGCTCGGCATGCTCTCCGTGGCGCGCGGCATCGTGTACATCGCCACCGACGCGCAGTCCGTCTTCGGGCTGCCGGACTCGTTCCGTCTTTTGGGGCAGGGGGTCGTCGCCGGCGGCATCCCCATACCCGTGGTCATCATCATTACCATCGCGGTCGCGGGGTACGTTGTGCTCAGCAGGACCAGGCTCGGGCGCTACGCGTACGCAATGGGGTCCAACCTGGAGGCGGCGAGGCTCTCCGGAATCCCGATCCGGAGGTACCTGACGAGCGTGTACGTGATCTCGGGTGCGCTGGCGGGTTTTGGCGGCATGATCGCGGCCTCAAGGGTCGCCTCGGGGCAGCCGAACTACGGCATCGGGCTGGAGCTCGACGTTATAGCGGCGGCCGTAATCGGCGGGGCGAGCCTTTTCGGGGGCCAGGGTACGGTCGTTGGGACCTTGATCGGGGCCTTTCTTATAGCCCTGATCCGGAACGGCGCGGTCCTCCTGAGCGTGAACACCTTCTACCAGCAGGTGATCATCGGCGTCATCATCTGGGTCGCGGTCTTCTGGGACCAGTATCGCCGCCGCAAGCTGGCGTCGGCTTCCGAGTAGGGAACTAGAGAGATAGAGGAGAAGTGATGGGTAGACGGATATCTATGGTGCTGCTGGCGGGCGCGCTGGCCTTGACAGTGGCCGCTTGCGGCGCCCAGGTGAGGGAGTCCGGCGGGGGTGACGAGGGCAACCAGGAGGGACCTCTGCGCCTGGCGGTCGTCCCGAAGGCGGTCGGCTTCGATTTCTGGGAGCAGGTCCGCATCGGTGCCGAGTGCGCCGCGAAGGAGGCCGGGGGCTCGGAGGTCCAGATCCAGTGGGACGGCGTCACCGCGGAGACGAACGTTAGCGGCCAGGTCGACCTGCTGACGAACTTCGCGACCCAGGGCGTGGACGGCATGGTCTACGCCGCCACGGACGCGAAGGTGCTCGCGGACGTCTCACAGAACGCCCTGGACCAGGGCGTCACGGTCGTCAACATAGACTCGGGCACCGACCCGCAGCCGAAGCAGATCCCGGTAGTCGCCACGGACAACGTCGCCGCCGCCGAAGAGGCGACGGAGTATCTCGTCGAGGAGCTCGGCGGCGAGGGCGAGGTCGCGTTCATCCCGTTCCAGCCCGGCACCGCCACGAACGACACCCGCACCGAGGGCTTCAAGAACGTCCTTGAAGAGAACCCTGACGTAGAGCTCGTCGCCGAGCAGTCCAGCGAGAGCGACCAGAACGTCGCCCTTGAAGTAACGGAGAATATCCTCACGGCCAACCCCGGCCTCGACGCCATTTACGCCGCCAACGAGCCCGGCGTGCTTGGCGCCGCCGAAGCGGTGAGGCGGGCCGGCAAGGAGGGCGACATAACCATCGTCGGCTGGGACACCGCCCCCGACGAGGTCAAGGCCGTCGAGGATGGCGTCGTGAGCGCCCTCGTCGCCCAGAACCCCTTCCGCATGGGCTACGACGGCACCAACGCCGCCGTTGGCACGATCCGCAACGACGCCCAACTGGAAGACATAGACACCGGCTCGACCCTCGTCACCCAGGATAACCTCGACGACGAAGACGTCAAGGCCGTCCTCGACCCGAGCTGCTCGAACAAGCCGGAGGTGAGTCAGTAGAGTTGTCGACCATCGGCTTTCGTCTGTCGGCTCTTTTGCGGA
>JALZNL010000537.1 GCA_030857715.1 Actinomycetota bacterium
GCCCAGGAAGGGTATGAAGAGGAGCAGCCCGATCAGCTCCAGAACGACGATGATCTGGGCGTCGCTACCGGTCGAACTCGGACCGAAGAGCAACACCACGTAGAGCACCCCGCTGACGGCTCCCAGCCGGGGCCAAATTCTCTCTTGCATTCGCGATCTCCTCTCGGCTCGCCAACAACGATTGAAACCCACTCTAGAGGGAGGGCGTCTCGTGATCGATACGAAAAGCGTTACCAGAGAATTTTTCCGAGAACGCCGACCCCACGCAAAATTCGTAGGGTTGACTTCTAGGCTTTCGGCGGATTGGAGAAGATCGTGGGGCTCGTGAGGGACATCACGCCACCCCCAAGCGTTGCCGTGCGGAGATGCGGGGCGCCGGATAGTTGTCTTGTGTTCGAATATCGTACGTTCGTGGACTTGCACAGCGAGCCGCCGGTTATGGTGATGCCCGCGATGATCTCGGTCTCGGTAGGGCCCGTGCAGAGAAAGTTGGGGCCGCCCGAGTCACCGTAGCAGGTGCCGCCGTCGCCGGTCGCCGCGAACGCGGGCAACACCCTTCGCATGCCTTCTCCTCCCGTACTCTCCGGTCAGGGAGGACGCTACAGGAAGAAGAACCCTCTTGGTAGAAGGGTGGAGATCAACCCACGTCCACGTCGGTGGTGTCCACTTCGCGGACCTCGGTGAGACCCATAACCTCGTCCACGCTCTCCCGCAGGTCTTCTCCGGAGGCGACCGCACCCGTGAGCTCCACGACGCCGTCCTTGACGGCCCGGACCTCGAGGCCCGTGCCGGCGAGCAGGCGGGCCGCCTCGTCGCCAACGCCAACGCCCTCGTTCAGCGCCGGGTCCACCACCTCCTCGCCGGTGTCCGGGTCTATGTAGGCGTCGGTGCGAGGGTAGCCGGATTCCGCGGTGGTCGAGTCCTCGTCCTGCCAGCCGCCCGCCTCGTCGGCCTCGGTGGACGCTTCCCCTTCCAGGGAGACGGCCTCGTTGGGGTCCGTCGGGGCGGTGACGAACTGGCCCTCGTGCTCGCCATCGTCCACGTCTGACTGGTTCGGGGCGTAGCCCTGGGGCCTCTCTTCGTCGCCGAGGTGGTCGCCGGGCACGTCGTCCGAGGGGTCGGCGTGGAAGGTCGCGAAGTCCACGTCCCGGTCCAACGCCAGGGACGTGATCGGGACCTCGACCCTCTCTAGCTCGGATCCCCCGTCATCGCGCTCGACGATGACGTGCGTGATCGCCCCGTCCTCGTCCACGACGACCTCGGTGATGCGCCCAAACGCTTCGCCGTCCGCCGTCCGCGCCTCGATGCCTACCAGGCCGCGCTCTTCCAAACCGTTCCCTTCCGTCGCCTCTCCGTCGTGGGCTGAATATACCCCCTGACGGCCGGACTACTCCGGCAGCTCGGCGAGCACCTCGGCCATCTTGTAGATCTCCGGGTCGAGCTCCCGCTTGCTTCCGACGACCTCTTGCAGCGGCACGCGCTCTATCGCGTCGCCCCGGACCGCGACCATCGTGCCGGAGTCCCCGTCAGCCAACGCCTGCACCGCGGCGGTCCCCAGGCGGCTCGCCAGGATGCGGTCGTAGGCGGTCGGTACGCCGCCCCGCTGGATGTGCCCGACGACCGTCAGCCGCGCGTCGTAGGTCCCCTCGGTGCCGTTGATGTACTCGTGGATCTCCTCGGCCGAAAGCGGCGCCCCTTCCGCGACCACGACGATGAAGTGCGACTTGCCCTGCTCGTACGCCTTCTTCATGTGGAGCAACAGCGCCTCCGGCCGCGGCTCGAACTCGGGGACCACCGCCGCCTCGGCCCCGCCGGCGATGGCGCTCATGAGCGCCAGGTACCCGCAATCCCTCCCCATGACCTCGACCACGTGGGCCCGATGGTGCGAGCTGGCCGTATCTTTCAGGCGGTCTATGGCCTGCAGCGCGGTGTTGAGCGCCGTGTCCACCCCGATGGACGCCTCCGTTCCGCAGACATCGTTGTCGATGGAGGCCGGGACCCCAACGACCGACACTCCCAACTCCACCAGCCTGAGCGCGCCCGTCAGGCTCCCGTTGCCGCCGATGACGACCAGGGCGTCGATGCCGGCCTCCTCAAGCCTCCCCGCCGCCTGCCGCTGGCCCTCCGGCGTGGCGAACTCCTTGGACCGCCCCGTGCCGAGGATCGTGCCTCCCCGGTGGACGATCCCACCCAGCCCCCGACGGTCCATCGGGTAGATCCTGCCCTCCAACAACCCACGGTACCCGTCCCGAACCCCGAAGATCTCCCACCCCCGGGAGAAGGCCGTCCGCGCCACCGCCCGCACGGCCGCGTTCATGCCGGGCGCGTCCCCGCCGCTCGTCAACACCGCTATCCTCAACGCCGCCTCCCTGACGAGACCATCCGGAACGAAAGTATACGGACACGAAGGCCCTCTGGAACAGCCCCGGCCGGCCTTGATGTTCCGGACGGTGGTACTAAAATCTTAGCGTGACGGACTAAGATTTAGCCTGTTAACGTTTCCCCGGTCCGGGGAAAGAGGGCGATAGGATTTCATTTTTAGAGGAGGATTTGGGCTGATGATATGTGAGAATTGCGGGGTCAGGCCGGCGAGCGTGCAGGTCTTCCAGCAGCAGGGGGATCAGCGCGCGACGAGTTACCTGTGTACGC
>JALZNL010000538.1 GCA_030857715.1 Actinomycetota bacterium
GCGTAGCCAGGCCTTCGACTGGACCACCACGAAGCAGGTGCCCGGGATCCTCAGGGTCGCGAACCGCAGCGTCCAGACCGACCTCGGACTGAGCCAGGGCATCACTCTCGGGCGCGTCCTCGTCAGGCACGGGCCCAACTCCCAGATGACCGCCCAGCAACTGCAGGGTGATCCCCGGACGCTGGAGAACGGGGACGAGGTCCTCGTGCCGGATGGCGAGGCGAACGAAGAGATGTTGGAGGAGTTCAGGTACTAGTTGGGACGCTCCTTTCAGGGGTTTGATGCGGCTTGCGCCCGTAGCGTAACGGGATGGCTGGAGATGGGTGGCTGTTATACTTCTGCCCAGGTTCGACGGCGGGCGAGAGTGGTGGAACGGTAGACACGCTAGATTTAGGATCTAGTGCCTTCGGGCGTGCGGGTTCAAATCCCGCCTCTCGCACATCGCCGCTTTTGGGCGGCTAGGGTGCGGCGGGCCGGGTTGGTTGAGAGGAATCGGAGGGTATGACGGCTAACGTTACGAAGCTAGAGGAGAACAAGGTCCGGCTGGACGTCGAGGTGCCCCCCGACGCCGTCCGCAAGGGCGTCGAGGCGAAGGTCAGGGAGCTCGGCCGCCAGGTCAGGGTCCCCGGCTTCAGGCCCGGCAAGGCGCCGCGGCGTGTGATCGAGAACCGCCTCGGCCGCGACTACATCATGATGGAGGCCCTCCAGGAGTCCCTGCCGAGCTGGTACTCGGAGGCCGTGGTCGAGACCGACCTCCGCCCGATAGACCGTCCGGAGATAGACTTCGACGACCCCTTGAGCGAGGAGGACGGCTTCAAGTTCTCCGCCACCGTCGAGGTGCGCCCCCAGGCAGAGCTCGGCGACTACAAGGGTGTGGAGGTCCCCAGGCGCGAGGTCGAGGTCTCAGACGAGGAGGTCGAGGCGAAGCTCGAGGAGATGCGCGGGCAGTTCGCGACGCTCGCGGCGGTCGAGGACAGGCCCGCCGCGGAGGGCGACTTCGCCATCATCGACTTTACCGGCGCGCACATGACGACCGGGGAGCCGCTGGAGGGCGGGCAGGCCGAGGACTACATGCTGGAGATCGGGCGCGGCGAGCTTCTCGAAGAGTTCGAGACCAACGTGGTCGGGATGAAGCCGGACGAGCGCAAGCGGTTCGGCGTCACGTTTCCGGCTGACTACGGCGAGGAGTCGCTGCGGGGGCAGTCCGTCCTCTTCGACGTGCACGTGAAGGAGATCAAGGAGCGCGACCTCCCCGAGCTCGACGACGAGTTCGTCAAGGAGGCGAGCGAGTTCGAGACGCTCGACGAGCTGCGCGCCGCCGTGCGCGAGCAGTTGGAGGGCGCGGCCGAGCAGAGGATCTCCGGCGAGTTCAGGGCCCGCGTCCTGGACGTGGTGGCCGGCAACGCCGAGGTCGAGGTGCCGGACGTCATGGCGCACGAGAAGGCGCACGAGATGGTCGAGAGCTTCGAGCGGAGCATCCGGGCTCAGGGGATGGACCCCGAACAGTACTACCAGCTCGCCGGGTCAAACCACCACGATTTCGAGGAGCGCATCAGGCCCGAGGCAGAGGACACGGTCAAGAAGGAGCTCGTTCTCGACGCCGTTGTCGCGGCGGAGAACATCACGGCCGACGAGGACGCGGTGATGCACGAGATCTCGCACCTCGCCGAGGAGTCCGAGCGCGCCCCCGAGGAGATCGCCGAGACGATGAAGACCAACGGCACCTACGCGCTTCTTCAGGAAGAGATCTCCCGCCAGAAGGCCCTCGATTTTCTCACCGAGAACGCCACCCCGGTCGAGATGCCGGAAGTGGCCGAAGGGGAAACCTCTGAGGACGAGGAGCCGAGCATCGAGGCCGGCGAGGAGACGCCGGGCGCCGAGGAGGAGCCCGACGGCGGCGAGGCGGCGGTCGAGGCCACGGTGGAGGCCGGCGGCACGGAAAACGACGATCAGAAGGAGAGAGAGTGAGCTACTACGATCCCCAGGGTGTAATCCCCTACGTAATCGAGCAGAGCCCGCGCGGCGAGCGGGCCATGGACATCTACTCGCGGCTGCTGAAGGACAGGATCGTCTTCCTCGGCACCCCCGTGGACGACCAGGTCGCCAACGCCATCATGGCGCAGCTCTTGCACCTGGAGAGCGAGGACCCGGAGCAGGACATCAACCTGTACATAAACTCGCCGGGCGGCAGCGTCACGGCGGGGCTTGCGATCTACGACACGATGCGCTTCGTCAAGCCGGATATCGTGACGACCGCTCTCGGCATGGCCGCCTCGATGGGCGCGTTCCTGCTCGCGGCGGGCGCCAAGGGCAAGCGGAGCGCGCTTCCGAACACCAGGATCCTGTTGCACCAGCCGAGCGTCGGCGGGCTCGCGGGTCAGGCTTCCGACGTGGAGATCCACGCCAAAGAGCTCGTGCACACCAAGCGTCGGCTGAACGAGATCCTGGCCGAGAACACCGGGCAGGACTACGAGAGGGTCGAGCGCGACACCGACCGGGACTACATAATGGGCCCCGAGGAGGGCATCGAGTACGGTGTCATCGACAGCATCATCAGGAACCACTAGGGTTCTTGAGGTCTAGGCGACAGAGAGCTCTAGGGGAGGCCGTAACGGTATGAGGGACCCGTCGGATCAGTTGCAGTGCT
>JALZNL010000539.1 GCA_030857715.1 Actinomycetota bacterium
ACCGGCATGGATCGTACGGCGGCCCTGCGGGCCCTACGAGAGGCCACCGGACGCGCCTCGTGGTAGTGAGCGCGCGATGGTCGAGCTGGCCGGTGGGATCGCATCTCCGAGGTCGGGGCCTGCCAGATCGTCGGGCTCTAGCTCTTATTTACCCAAGTGCGTAGAAGGTCGGGGGTTTCGGAAAGTCGTATGCGGCACCCTGAGTTATCCGGCCGATCATCCTACCCTGCAGTACGGGCCGATCACAACACATTGTGGTGCAGCACAAAGGTCTTCGTTTCGCAGACAAACAAGGCGCGCCTTGTTTGTCTAATCGTCCGTTGCCCCACGCCCTCGTGGGGGCGGATCTCGAATCGCCCGCGCGGCCGATGTCGGGCCTGCGTGGGGGATCAAGCCAGGTCGTAGTCCAGCGAGAAAGAGTGGCCGCCGTCGGGCGCGACGGAGATCTCAGCCTCACCGCGCAGGCCCAGCAGCCCGCCGGTCCCAGTGTCCGGCACGACGCTCCACGTCGCCGTGTGGTGCAGGACGAAGCTGCCGGGCCGGCCGTGGACGCGGCCCACGACACGCTCGAAGCCCACGTAGGCCGCGGATCCCTCCTCGGCGCCGTAGGCCAACAGGAGGTCCGTGGTGCTCACGCCCTCGACGTCGCCCCTAGAAGGTCTTGGCAATCCGGACGCGTGCCAGCTTCGTACCCTCCCGCTCGTCGTAAGGCTCCTCTTCCCGTTCGCCTCGTGGCTCGTCCCAAGTCTACGGCGCCCCACGGCAGCTCCACAGCGGAAAAAGGGTTTGGGCGCGCCTCAAGACGGTTCGGCGTCCACGACCGCGACGGTGCAACGCGATATGCAGACCGTCTTGTCGTTCTCATCCGTTATGTGGACCTCCCACACCTGGCTCGTGCGTCCCAGGTGGGCCGGGACGCCGACCGCCGTGAGGGTCCCGCTCCTCTTCGGCCGGACGTGGCTCGCGTTGATCTCGGCCCCGAACGCCGCCTTGCCCGGCGGGCAGTTGAGGTAACCCCCGACGCTCGCCACGCTCTCGGCGAGCACCACGCTGACCCCGCCGTGCAGGTATCCGAACGGCTGGTGGTGCCTCTCGTCCACCGGCATTGTCGCCACGACGCGCTCCGGCGTGAGCTCCGCGAACTCCAGTCCGAGGTTGCCACCGATGCCCGCATCGTTCCTCATAAGGGCCTCCATATCCAAAGCCCCTCACCTCCCCGTAGCCTGAATAACCCTCCGAATACTAACCCAGCGTGCATCCGGACCCGGACGGCCGCAGGATCTTCTCCATCGAGAAGTTCACCAGCTCGACACCGTGCCTCACCACAACGTTGCGGCCCACAACCACGAACCCGCGCCGCCCGAAGAACGGACGGGCCGTGATGCTGGCCTCGGTAAAGACCCTGACGAGGCCGAGCCCTCGGGCCCTCTCCTCCGCCGCCGCGTAGAGCAGCGACCCGACACCGCATCCGAACGCGTCCCGGCGGCAGTACAGCATGTCCAGGTGCCCGTCCTCTTCGAGCTCCACAAAGCCGATCACCCCACCGTCACCCTCCGCGACCAGCGTGTGCCGGCCGGACATGCGTCCGTGCCAGGCAGCGGGGTCGGGTGGGGCCGGCGCCCACGCCCGGACCTGCTCCGGCGAGTAGTCTTTGAGGTTGACGGAGCGGACCGTCTCGTAGAAGAGGCGGCAGATCTTCCCCGCGTCGTCCTCCCTGTAGTCCCGAACAATCATGACAAAAGCCTACGCCTCAGCCATGCCGACCGGCCGGATCGAACGCCGCGACGCCAGTACAAGAACCAACCGCTGATACCTGATGCCCAAAACCTTATCCCGGCAGCTCCGCCCGGTCCACCCTGTAGATGCTGTACCGTTTTCCGGGAGTATCCAGCGGCATGAGGCCGGGGAGTTGATCGTCCAGGGGGGTGCTCGCGTGGAGCATGACGTAGTCCGCCTCGTAGCGGCGCAGGGTGTCCGCGGCCTCCGTCACGGTCGTTCCGAAGAAGAATCGGTTCACGTCGAGGGCGCCGCGGGGCGGGTCTATCCTGCCGGGGACGCGCTCCTCCAGGGCTGGCAGCATGCGCAGGATCAGGTTCCCCCTCAGGCTCGCCACGTTGGCATCGGACGAGTACGCCGGGATGATGGTGTTCTCCAGGTCCGGGGCGAGCACGACGGCGGGCTCGTCTATGTTGTCGCGCATCCAGAGGAAGGCGGGGTCCAGGGGGTAGCTCGCGGCCCGGGGGACAGCCCGCGTGTCGAGCACCCGGCCCACGGCGTTCCAGGCCGCCGGCGCGACCGCGACGGCTAAAATACAGACGAGGGCCAGCGGCAGAAACGGCGCGAGCCCGGGCCGGATGTTCCGCCCGTTCAGTAGCTCTCCGGCGTAGAGCGCGCCCTCCCAGGCCATCCACCCGACCGTCAGCAGCGCGGCCAGCGGGATGGGCCAGGCGAGGCGCCAGATCTGGCCTGGCAGCACCACGTGGTCCCCGATAAAGGTCGTGAGCGGCGGGAAAAAGCAGACGACCGTCACGAGCAGCAGCACCCCGAGCAGCAGCCGGGCGCCTAGAGCCTTCTTCGCCTTCCAGAAGAGGAACGGGAGCCCGCCGAGGAAGGCGAGGGCTATCGCCGGGTTCAGCAGCAGCGAG
>JALZNL010000079.1 GCA_030857715.1 Actinomycetota bacterium
CTCCTGGCCCTGATGGGAGCCGCCGGCTGGGGCCTCCTCGGAACTCCGAACCTGGGAGAGATCGTGGGCTCGCTCGAAGGCGTAACCGACCGGGCGCGCGCCGAGGCCGAGGAGATCGACCGCGCCGTATCCCCCTCGGACGTGAAGGTCCCCGACGTCGAAGGACTCGACGAGTCAGCGGCTCGGAAACGCCTGGACGAGGCGGGCCTTGGAACGGCCGTCAGGAACCGGAGGAGCGGGGAAGACGCCGGGAAGGTGCTCGAACAGTCAGTCCCCTCCGGGAAGAAAGTCGAAGAGGGCTCCAGGATACTGCTCGCGATCAGCTCCGGACCCGGCGGCCAACAGGGCTCGGCCCCGGACCCCACCTCCGGCGATCAACCAGTAGACTCCGGAGAAGCCGACGGCTCGGGCTCCGGCGCGGATGCCGCCTCTCCCGAGCCCGCCCCGAGCGCCGCGCCCGACGCCGGACAAGAAGTAAACAAGGCTCCACCTGCCTCACCCGAGCCGCCTTCGCCCGAACCGTCTTCGCGGGAGGCTCCTGCACCGGCGCCATCCTCGCCACAACCTTCGTCCCCGGAACCCGCGTCGCCGGGACCGTCCTCACCTGAGCCGTCGCCTGAGCCGTCGCCGGAACCCGCGTCCCCCGGGCCGGCGTCTACGGCCCCATCCTCGCCCGGGCCAGCCGAGCCCCGGGACTCTTCGGCTGCGCCGGCCTCCCCCGGACCCTCGTCCGTCGAGTCCGCCCCGGGGGGATCTCCTTCGCCCGAGAGCGAGTAGCCCGAGGTCAGGGACGGGGCGAATTTCAGGGGAGAGGCCGACTAAGGAGATGGCGGCTGCGGTGGGGCTTGGGAGAGAGGCCGGGGTGACCACGGTTCATTTTCGTACAATACGATAGTTTCTTCGTGGATGGGAAAGGGTGGGTGGCGTCTGGTGAGCGTGCCCGGGGAGTTGCACGAGCTTGTGGAGCGTTTTGATCGGGACCTCGCCTCGTACCGCTCTGGCGCGTACAACGAGGCCCAGGCGCGGGTGGACTTCATCAACCCGTTTCTCGGCCTGCTCGGCTGGGACGTGGATAACCGGCAGGGGCTTCCCGAGGCTTACAGGGAGGTCGTCTACGAGGACCGGGTAAAGGTCGGCGGCGGGACGAAGGCCCCGGACTACGGCTTCTACGCGTCCGGACGGCGGCGGTTCTTTCTGGAGGCGAAGAAGCCCTCCGTGGACATCCACGACGAGGTCGCCCCGGCGGTGCAGCTCCGGCGCTACGCGTGGTCCGCGAGGCTACCGCTCTCGCTGCTTACCGATTTCGAGGAGCTCGCCGTCTACGACTGCCGCCCCGAGCCGCAGAAGGAGGACGGGCCGGCGACGGCGAGGCTGGACTTCTTCACCTACGATCGCTACCCGGAGCCGGCGGTCTGGGATGCGATCTACTCGACCTTCTCCCGAGAGACCGTGCTCGACGGTTCGCTGGAGAAGTATGCGGAGAAGAACAAGAGGCGTCGGGGAACGGAGACCGTGGACGCGGCGTTCCTGCGCGAGATCGAGGGCTGGCGCGACGCCCTCGCCCGAAACTTCGCTCTCCGCAACGACCTGAATGGTCGCGGGCTCAACTTCGCCGTCCAGATGACGATAGACCGCATCATCTTCCTCCGCATGGCCGAGGACCGGGGCATCGACGAGTACGGACGCCTACTCGGCCTCACGAATGGCCCTAACCTCTACGACCGACTGCGCGGCTTTTTCCGGGAGGCCGACGAACGCTACAATTCCGGACTCTTTCACTTCCGCCGCGAGCGGGGCCGCGACGAGGAGCCAGACGACCTGACGCTCTCGCTGAACGTGGACGACGAGGTCTTGCGCGGCATCATCCGCGGCCTCTACTACCCGGAGAGCCCCTACGAGTTCTCCGTGTTGCCGGTGGACGTGCTCGGGCAGGTCTACGAGCAGTTTCTGGGGAAGGTGATCCGTCTCGAAGACGGCCCCGGCGGCCACAACGCCGTCGTGGAGGAGAAGCCGGAGGTCCGCAAGGCCGGCGGCGTCTACTACACCCCGACCTACATCGTGGACTACATCGTCGAGAAGACGGTCGGCAAGCTCCTCGAAGGCAAGCGTCCCGGACCGCGCGGCGGGGCGAGCCGGTTGAAGATAGTGGACCCGGCGTGCGGGTCCGGCTCGTTCCTGATCGGGGCCTACAGGTACCTCCTGGACTGGCATCGCGACCGCTACGTGGAGGACGGCCCGGAGAAGTGGTCGAAGGTGCTCTACAGGGGACGCGGAGACCAGTGGCACCTGACCATAGACGAGAAGAGGCGCATCCTCCTAAACAGCATCCACGGCGTGGACATAGACCCGCAGGCCGTCGAGGTGACCAAGCTCTCCCTGCTCCTCAAGGTGCTCGAAGGCGAGTCCGAGGCCTCCCTCGCCACCCAACTCCGCATGTTCCAGGAACGCGCCCTCCCCGATCTGGACAGGAACATAAAGTGCGGCAACTCCCTCATAGGCCCCGACTTCTACGAAAACGAACAGATGATGCTCCTCGACGAAGAAGCGCACTACCGCATAAACGTCTTCGACTGGAAGACGAACTTCCCGCAAGTCTTCGAAGGCGACACCCCCGGCTTCGACGCCATCATCGGCAACCCGCCCTACATCCGCATCCAGGGTCTCAAGGAGTTCGCACCCATCGAGATTGAGCACTACAAGCGGGCGTATCGGTCGGCGGGCAAGGGAAACTACGACATCTACGTCGTCTTCGTAGAACGTGGGCTCGACCTGCTGAAAAAGGACGGGACGCTCGGCTACATCTTGCCCCACAAGTTCTTCAACGCGAAGTATGGAGCGCCGGTGCGCGAGTTAATCTCCGCGGGCAAGCATTTGTCAGAGGTCGTCCACTTCGGCGACGAGCAGGTGTTCGCTGGAGCTTCGACATACACGGCGCTGATGTTTCTCGATGGAAGCGAGCGAGATTCATTTCGCTTCGAGAAGGTAGACGATTTGACTGCTTGGCGTGCGTCCGGCGAGTCTCTAGAAGGCAATGTAGCATCGGAGCGTGTCGTAGCTGACGAGTGGAACTTTGTCGTAGGTCCGGGCGCGAGTCTCTTTGAAAGATTGCGACAGGTGCCCGCGAAGTTAGGAGAAATATCCCAGATATTCGTTGGCTTACAAACTAGCGCAGACACGGTCTTTTTGTTCAAGAACACGGAAAGGATGGAACGGTCACTAACTGAAGTGGTCTCTAAAGAGCTAGATAAAGTGTTACAGATCGAGTCCAGTCTGCTCAAACCTGTGGTGAGGAGCGGTAGTATCGGCCGTTTCTGGGCCCACCCAACCGCTACGGTGTTGTTTCCGTATGAGTTCGGCAGCGGCAAAGCACGACTCCTCTCCCAAAAGGTAATGGAAACGCAGTTCCCACACGCGTGGGGATACTTGACCGAGAATAAACAGTTGCTGGCTGAACGCGAACACGGAAAGTTTGCCGACACGGGATGGTATCAACTCTATCCCAAGAACCTCGATGTTTGGGAACAACCGAAGATCATGCTCCCATACATGATTACGCGGCTCTCTGCCTATTACGACGAACACAGCAACTACTTCGTCAATGTGACAACTGGCGGGTTCATGGTCAGGACAGATGAGCGGTATGGCAGCCTCAGGTACATCACCGGGTTGCTCAACAGCAATCTACTGGATTGGTTTCTCAAGAATGTAAGCACGAATTTCAACAGCGGCTACTTCGCCGCGAATAAGCAGTTCCTAGTACAGCTTCCCATTTGCACCATAGACTTCTCTGATCCGGAAGACGTGGCGCGGCATGATCGCATGGTCGAGCTCGTGGAGCGGATGCTGTCTTTGCATGAGCGGCTGGCGGGGGCGAGGATCGGGCGTGAGCGGACGGTGATCGGGCACCAGATCGAGGCGACGGATCGCCAGATAGACCACCTAGTCTACGAACTCTACGGCCTGACGGACGAGGAGATCGGCATCGTCGAGGGGGCGACGGCGCGGTGATAGACTGGATCTAAGGTCGCTCTTGGAGGAGGTGCTCTTGACCGACGCGATCAAGAAGCAAATCATTCGCCGGCTCGACGGCTTGTCGGACGAGGAGCAGCGTCGCGCGCTCGATTTCGTGCGCTCGTTGTCTGCGACGAGTCCCGAGGGGGTGTCCGGCACGAGCCTCCTTCGTTTCGTCGGCGCGTTCGAGCCGGAAGAGGCGCGCAGGATGGCCGAGGCGATAGAGGAAGGCTGCGAGCGGGTCGACGCCGGTGAGTGGTGAGTTCCTGCTGGACACGAACATAGTCATCGCGCTGACCCTTGGAGACGGCGCGGTCCTGGATAGACTCGAGAACGACGTGACCGTGTATCTTTCGAGCATCGTCCTTGGCGAGCTTTTCTTTGGGGCGTACCGGACGTCGCGAGTCGAGGAAAACCTCGAACGCGTGACGGAGCTTGCGGCCCACAACACCGTGCTCGATTGCGACACCTCTACCGCGCGACACTTTGGGAGGATCAAGAACAGGTTGCGAATCGCGGGCCGGCCCATCCCCGAGAACGACATCTGGATCGCGGCTCTTGCCCGGCAACACGGTTTGACCCTGGTCGCCCGCGACGCCCACTTCGGAGAAATTGAGGGGCTAGAGGTACAGGCGTGGCAATAAACGCCAGTGGACGGCGATAGGGTGCCAGATCCACGGTACCCGCTCCCTCTGGCGTCGGCTCCACCAGGACGTGAGCTAATGGGGAGCACTATGGAGCAGCCGAAGATAGACATTGCCGAGCGGATCGCGGACCTGGCCCTGGCCGAGCCTTACGAGCGCGCCCTGTTGACGATTCGCGGCTACGCCGCGGCCCTGCTGGACACCGGCTACCCCAGGGACACGCTTTACGAGGACTTCGGGCGCGCCCGCTCCGTACTGTCCAGGCGAGGAGCGCCGGAGGAGGCGGAGGATACCGTGCTGGACGTGATGGACTTCCTCGTCGGCTTCAGCTCCTCCCACATGAAGCTCTAGTAGCCGACGTGTACGGCCTGACGTACAAGGTGATCGGTATCCTCGAAGGCGCAAAGTAACCTGTTCGCGGCTTGAAGCTGGGCCAAATAAATAACCCAAGTTGCCCCCTATCCCGGTAAGCAATATCCTCCCGATCCGAAGGCCACCAACCTTCTCGAATCGGGAGGACAGAATGGACGATACCATAACCACCATCTACTGCTTGTGCGATGATTTCTTGAAGGCCATCGGCCACCGTGACGACCTCCAAGTCACGATGTCCACTGCCGAAGTGATGACCGTGCCCCTCGTGGCCGCGACCTTCTTCGGCGCGAACGTCGACGAAACCCGCCTGTTCCTCCATGAGTACGGCTACATGAAGAAGATGCTCGGCAAGAAGAGCCGCCTCAACCGCCGCATCCACGCCATCGAGGCCGGGCTTTGGCAAGGGCTCTTCGCGCTGTTGGCCGAGTTCTTCAAGCAGCGCGACGCCGAACGAACGTACGTGGTGGACTCCTTGCCCGTGCCGGCGTGCGACAACATCCGCATCCGCCGCTGCCGACTCTATCCCCTGAAAGAGCATGGAGGAGCGTTCCGCGGCTACATCCCAAGCAAGCGGCGCTACTTCTACGGCCTGCGCGTGCATCTGGTGGTGAGCGGGGCCGCAGAGCCGGTGGAGTTCGCGCTGGAGGCAGGGTCCGAGGCCGACATTAGGGTGTTCAAGAATCTCGGGTTGGACCTGCCCGAAGGCTCGATCATCCTCGCTGACAAAGCCTACACCGACTACGACTATGAGGATCTTCTGGAAGAAGCTGGCCTGCGCCTCAAGGCCCAGCGCAAGAAGAACTCCAAGCGGCCGATGCCTATGTGGGAGGAGTTCTTGGGCAAGCCGATCCGCCAGTACATCGAGACGGTCTTCAGCCGGTTGAGCGGCTTGTTCGCCAGGAAGATCCACGCGGTCACGCCGCGAGGCTTCGAGCTGAAGATCGTCTGGTTTTTGCTGGCCTTCTCTATTCAATGCCTGTAGGGGGCAACTCGGGTTAAATACTCTAGCTTTCAGCCATCTCGTCCAAGTTGTTGTTGGCCTTCTTATCAGGGTTGGTGCGCAGGTACTCTTTACCGTCTCTCCGAGACACCGAGTGAGCATTAGTCAACTCGTCTCGCTTCGCCATATTTATGGCCGTCCCTACGGGGGTGTAGTTCTTGTTCCCTTCGAGTTGCACATGGCTGATGTTCCCTTTTTCATCTTGCCTAGCATCGACAACTTTTCTCTTGCTAGTCAATGTCTGAACCTCCACAGTCAGGCTATCTTTTGCCGTTGTGGCGAATAGTACAATGCGTAAGGTCAAAGGCACAGTAATATTTTTAGTACGTCCGCAAAGGAACCAGGCTGAAGTGAAGTTCGACTACTATCCGGACACCGACTCGCTGTACATCGAGCTTAACCCCGGGAGGGAGCGCAAGCCCGGGGGTTCTCAGGAAGTGGTGGGCTGGGGCGAGCATGACATCGTGATAGATCTCGACGGCGACGGGACGCCGGTGGGCATAGATATAGACAGCTTCGCGTCCAGGCTCGTAGACCTTACCAAGCTGGAGGCCGAAGGTCCGGTCTTCGGCCTGGTTCGTCCGGATGGCACCGAAAGACGGGTGAGTTAGCCCCGCTGGTCCAGGGACCGGACACGGGGCACCATGCGGGGCTAACTCACCCGATAGCGGAGCCCTAAGCCGGTGTCTCTCCCCGGCCGAGCCATTCGTCCCTACGTTCCTTGAGCCACGTGATCCGCAGCCTGTTAGCCGCGATCCTGGCCGGCATGTCCTCCGGCTGGAGGTCCTCCAGGGGTTTGTATACCGTGGTGCCGCCGCTCATCAGCGCCACGAGCCCCCGCTCGGCCTGCGTCTGGTCGTGGGCGGCGAGCTGCCGCAACGCCGCCGGAAGCTCGCCCGGCAGCGGCGCGCCCAGGTGCCTGGCGAGCTGGCCGTCCTGGCGCTGCTTGATCTCGCGCCGCTCCATCTCCATGAACTCTCTCCAGAGCGTTTCCTGATCCTCTGCCTTCTGCCTCTTGGACTCCGCGCGCTTGCGCACGAGTTCCTGTTGACGCAGGACGTCTTCCCAGGCCTCATCGAGCCCGAGACGGCCTCCCTCCGGAGCCTGGTTCACCCCGTCCGGCTCCGGGCGGCTCTCTTCGACCGGACCGTGATCTCCGTTTAGCACCAGCGTAACCCTTCTATTGTCCACGAGCCCGGACCTCCTCTGGAGGACGCGCCCGAACCCGCACGTATGAGTGTTTCGATAGAGCCGCTTCGGCTCAACCGCAAGGCGGCCAATTTTTCACGCATAATAAGCATTGTATCATGGAAGGGCCCGTGCGCCGCCCGGGGGCTCCTCCGCTAGCGTCCGATTACCTCGACCTCGGCCTCTATTTCGACCGGGATCCCTAGCGGCAACTCCGCCAAACCGACCGCGGAACGGGCGTGGTCCTCGGCTTCGGGGCCGTAGAGCTCCAGGATCAGGTCGGAGAATCCGTTGATGACGTTGGGCTGCCGGTCGAAGCCCGGCGCGGAGTTGACCATCCCGAAGGTCCTGAGCCACGCGCCAACCCGGTCGAGGTCGCCGAGCTCCCGCTTGAGGCTGCCGAGCATCGAGAGCGCGGTCAGCCTGGCCGCCTCGTAGCCCTGCTCCTCGGAGACCTCCGCGCCGACCTTGCCGAGCGGCCCCGCGAAGGAGCCGTCGGGGTTCAGGGCGCCGTGGCCGGAGACGTAGGCCCGGTCGCCGCGGACCCGCACCCACGCGAACGGCAGCACGAGCCCCGGCGGGGTCTTTATCGGATCAGGCAACACCAGCCCGAGTTCTTCGAGCTTCTCTTCCACCTTCATGGTCTGATCCTCTCTGCGTCTGTCGTCCTTACCAACTCTCCGGCGAGTGCACGAAGAGTACGACCTTTCGACTTCGGCGGCGCGACCGTCATACCGGCGAGAAGGCGGCCGTGAGGTATACGGCGGGCGCACGTAGAATCTGTTTTCAATGGACATGGGGGTGCATGGTCGAGGACCAGGCCGAGTCGTTCGGGCGCTGCAACGCCGTCCCCGGCGAGCTCCTCGTCCGCGTCGCGCCGACCAAGGTGCTCGCCTAAATGAACATCGCCGACTGACCCGGCGTCCCGGTGCGCTATCATCCCCGGAACGATGTACGACGCGCGCGACACGGGGGAGTGGGGAGGGTGGGAGGCCGCTGAGCTACTGCGGTCCGTCCTCGCCGAGCCCCTGCCAGGCTGGCGCGAAGTCTACGAGAGCTTCTCGCCGGTGGACCTGGAGACGGGGGAGAGGCGCGGGCGGGTCCCACCGCCGGGCGCGGACTCGCGGCGGGCCGCGGTGCTCGTGCCGGTCCTCCTGGAGCCCGAGGGGGCAAGGCTCGTCTTCACGGTGAGGAAGGGGGATCTGCAGGACCACGCCGGCCAGATCTCCTTCCCCGGC
>JALZNL010000540.1 GCA_030857715.1 Actinomycetota bacterium
CGGCTCCCTGGGACGCCCCCCGGAGGCCGGCGACTCCGTGGAGGCCGATGGCGCCACCCTCCACGTCAAGAGCGTTGACGGCCAGCGCGTCTCCATGCTAACCCTCCGGCGCGGCGAAAACCCCTAGGACACTTCCCTCCGGCGGCGTAACCGGAACGTTACACGGCCGCCGCTTTTTTGAAACTTTGGCTTCGTAGAGTAGCCCTGGCGTCCCCGAGCCGGGATGCTAGCCGATAGGCCAACGAAGAAGGTGCCCCGTGTACTACGTTCCGCTGTGGATGCTCGCCGCCTGCCTACCCGTGAGCGCGCTGGCCGTCTACCTCGGTCTGCGCGACACAGGCATCTCCCGCCTCCTCCTCTACGCCCTGACGGTCGCGCTCTCCCCGGTCCTCTTGCTTGGCACCGCCTTCGCCGCCGTCGTCGCCTCGACCGCCCTCTCCACCGCCTTCGAGGAGCCGGCAAACGTTCCCGAGGAGCCCGCGCCGCGACAGCAACCCTCCCGCGAGCCGGCCGCCCCGCCCGACAAGCCGGAACCGACCGTTCCCGAAACGACCGGCTCGACGGCATCACCCTCCGCTTCGCCGGCCGCCTCAGCGAGCGCCTCTCCGGCGGCCTCCGCATCTCCACCGGCCGATCGTTAGAACGACCGGCGGCAGGCGAATACCAGCCACGCCTCCTACAGCGGCGCTCACAATCCCCGGGCCACCGGATCGGCATGGCGGCCGTCGGTGGGGATAAGGCTTCAGGCTTCAGGTTTTGAGGTTTCAGGTTTTGAGGGGTTGTAGAGCGAGGATGCCGCGGACATGCCGCTCTTTCGGGACAATCATGGTAGCGATGTCGGGCTCTAAGCCGCGTACCGCTCCCCTGATGCCTGAAAGCCTCCGAAGGAGGCGACCTGAAGCCTGAAGCCTTAAAGCGAGAGGGCCGTTAGCCCACGGCCCCTCCCCCTGCTAACATTGCACGGTTGTGCCATCTATTGAATCTTTGGCTAGATCGGCGGGAGCTTTGGCGACTGAGACGGAGCGCAAGACGGGTGTCGAAGCCCTGACGAGCGGGGCCATGGCCGCCGTCTGGGAATGGGTACAGAACAAGATACCGGAGGGTGTGGAGGTCTTCGACGCCCACGCCCACATCGGGGCCGACGTGGACGGGCGGACCATGACCGCCGAAGGGATGCGCGAGAGGATGGAGGCCGCCGGTGTCCGCCGGAGCATCGTCTTCCCCCTGAACGACCCGAACGCCCGCGACGACTACTCCGGCCCGAACGACGTGGTCTGGAACGCCCACGAGGAGCACCCCGGCTTCTTCGTGCCGTTCTTCAGGCTCAACCCCCACCTGGACTACGAGAAGGAGTTTGCCCGGTGCCTGGATCGGGGTTTCAGGGGGCTCAAGCTCCATCCCGTCTCCCAGAAGTTCGAGCTCGACGACCCGCGGGTGGTCCGGCTCTTCGCGATGGCGGCCGAGGCTGACCTGCCGGTCCTGATCCACGCGGGCTTCGCCATGGAGCGCATAGTGGAGCCCCTGCTGCCAACCGTCGAGAGGTTTCCGGACCTGCGCCTCATCCTCGGCCACGCCGGGATGGTCGAGGTGCTCGAAGCCGTCCGCCGGTTCGAGGATCATCCGAACGTGCTCTTCGAGACCTCGGTGGTGCGGGCGAAGGACCTGTACGTGCTCTTCTCGACGCTCGACCCCTCGCGCATAAGCTACGGGTCGGACATACCCTACGGGGACTTCCCCTCGACGCTGCACGCGACCCTGGCGGCCGCTGATGCGGCGGGCGTGCCGGACGAGGCGCTGCCTGGCATCCTCTCCGGGAACATCCGGAGGTGGTTTTCGTGAAGGAGAGGGCTGACCTACCCACCCGGACGGCGCACCTGCTCAGGATCCACAGCTACATGGACATTGCGATCATCTCGATGTGGACGAACAGCCCCCGAGTGGACGTGATACTCGGCATGGTCGCCGGAAGCCTCCGTGGCGACAGCCCCGCCAACACCGACGACGAGATCCTGGCGCAGGTCCGCGGCCTCGTCGGGGAGGGACGCGCCTACCTGGCCGAAGGAGACCCGCCGGCCGCGATGGCCCGGATGAGGGTGGCCCACGACCTGATGGCGCTGTACCTGATCCGGCTCGGCGATGGATAACCCCGCCGCCGGCCTCCCTGAGGACGCCCCACTCGTCGCCATCCGCCGCGGCGCCGTCGTCGAGAGCGTCCACCGGGGACGCTTCGTCTTCTGCGACCCCGCGGGCAACGTCCTCGACGCGACAGGCGACCCCGATGCCTACGTCTTTGCCCGCTCCTCGGCCAAACCCTTCCAGGCCCTCCCCCTCGTCCTCTCTGGCGCCGCCGACGCCTTCGGCCTCACGGACGACGAGATGGCGGTCGCCTGCGCCTCCCACAACGCCGAAGGACCGCACCTCGCCACCGTCCGCTCGTTGCTGAAGAAGGCGGGCCTCTCCGAGGACGACCTCCAGAACGGCGCCCACCCGCCGATGTACGCCCCCGAGGCCGCGAAGCTCGCCCGCGGCGGGGAGGACCCCCGGTCCGTACACGGCAACTGCTCCGGCAAGCACGCCGGGATGCTCGCCGGCTGCGCCCACGAGGGCCTCGATACCGGCGGCTACCGCAACCCCG
>JALZNL010000080.1 GCA_030857715.1 Actinomycetota bacterium
GACCTGGAGAGGATCTCCGCCCCCATCGACTTCCTGGGCGTCAACTACTACTTCCGCCACACCATCAGGGACGCGCCGGAGGAGGACGCGCCGGGCGTGTCCTTTTCAGACCTCGACGCCCGTCCCATCGTCCCGCACGCGGTGGAGAAGACCGCGATGGGCTGGCCCGTCGATCCCGAAGGCTTGACGGAGATGCTCGTGCGCGTCAAGGAGGAGTACGCCGATCTCCCCCTCTACGTTACCGAGAACGGCCGCGCCGTCCACGACTACGTCGACCCCGAGGGAGACGTGGACGACGAGGAGCGCATCTCCTACCTCGACGCCCACTTCCGGGCCGCGCACGCGGCCGTGGAGCGGGGCGCGGACCTGCGGGGGTATATGGTCTGGTCGTTCCTGGACAACTTCGAGTGGGCCGAGGGGTACTCCAAACGGTTCGGGCTCGTCTTCGTGGACTACGGCACCGGGAGGCGCATCCCGAAGGCGAGCGCCCGCTGGTACTCGGAGGTCATCGGACGCAACGGGCCGGAGGAGCCGGCCCGTTGAGGTTGATCCTGGTGCGCCACGGCGAGACCGAGGGCAACGTGCGGCGCAGGCTCCAGGGGAGTGAAGACCCGCTCACGGAGCGCGGCCGGCGGCAGGCGGGGGAGCTTGCGGCGCATCTTTCCGGGCGCGAGGACGTCGTGGCGCTCTACGCCAGCCCGTACCGGCGGGCCTTCGACACGGCGCGCGCCATCGGCGACGCTTTAGGCGTGGAGCCCGAGCCGCGCCCGGCGCTCGCCGAGATAGACGTGGGGGACGCCGCCGGCTACCGTTTCGAGGCGTGGGTGGAGGAGTTTCCGGAGGAGGCGGAGCGGTTCCGGCTGGAAGGCGTAGATTACTCCTGGCCCGGCGGGGAGAGCGGGCTGGACCTCTCGGCGCGTACCGAAAGGGAGATAGACCACATCCTGGGGGCCCACAGGCGCGAGGCGGACTCGGTCGTCATCGTGTCGCACGGGGGGGCGCTCGCCTGGATCATCGCACACCTCCTCGGCGAGCCCGACGGGGAGTGGCCCCACAGCTACACCAGGCTCGACAACTGCTCCATAACCGAGGCGGAAATCCCCCCGAACGGCACGGGACCCACGAAGTTCTTCTACACCAACGAGGTCGGGCACCTCTCACCCGACCCCGACGAAGAGGTCGCGACCGGCGAAGATCCCGTAGACTGACGGGCGTACGAGATCCGGATGGAGGAGAGCTTTGAACTACCGTAGCCTGGGAGAGACCGGCATGAGGGTGTCCGAGATCAGCCTCGGCACCTGGGCCTTCGGCGGCGACTGGGGCACGGTCGGCGAGGACGACGCCTACGCCGCCCTCAACCGCGCCATCGACCTCGGCGTCAACTTCCTCGACACCGCCGACGTCTACGGCGACGGCCGGAGCGAGAGGCTTATCGGGCGTCTCCTCAAGGACCGGCCGAACGACGAGATCCTCGTAGCCACCAAGGCCGGCCGCCGCCTGGACCCGCACGCCGCCGAGGGCTACAACCGAGAGAACCTCACTGCCTTCGTCGAGCGGAGCCTGGGGAACCTCGGCGTCGAGGCGTTGGACCTACTCCAGCTCCACTGCCCCCCGACGGAGGCCTACCGCCGGGACGAGACCTTCGAGGCGCTGGACGCGCTGCAAGAATCCGGCAAGCTCAAGAACTACGGCGTGAGCGTGGAGAAGGTCGAGGAGGCGCGGATGGCGCTGGATCATCCTGGCGTCAAAACCGTCCAGATCATCTTCAACGTCTTCCGCCAGAAGCCCGCCGAGGAGTTCTTCCCGCTCGCCGAGGAGCGCAACATCGGCGTCCTGGCCCGCGTCCCGCTGGCGAGCGGCCTGCTCTCCGGCAAGATGGGCGCCGACCGCCAGTTCGACGAGGGCGACCACAGGAGCTTCAACCGCAACGGGGAGGCCTTCGACCGGGGCGAGACGTTTTCCGGAGTGGACTTCGAGACGGGGCTGCGGGCGGCCGAGAACCTCAAGGAACTCGTCCCGGAGAGGCACACGCTGGCTCAGTTCGCGCTGCGTTGGATCCTGATGCACCCGGCGGTCTCGTGCGCCATCCCCGGCGGCAAGAACCCGGCCCAGGTCGAGGACAACGTCGCCGCCGCCGCGTTGCCTCCGCTCTCTGAGGAGGCGATGCGCCGGGCAGAGGAAGTCTACGATGACTCGATCCGACCGGAGGTCCATCACCTCTGGTAGCCCCTAAACCTGTTCGCCAACCACGCCGTGCAACGAATACCCTGACGGCGCGGTTGGCGGCGCTAGGCCTCGGCGGGAGGGGCGGGCTCGGGGAGGGGGAAGAGCCCCAGGAAGCGCTCTACCGCCGACCCGTCGCCCTCTATCTTCAGGTCCCCCGACTCCAGGACCTCCGCGAGGGGGCGTCCTGCGTAGACCAGCGCGGCCAGGGTATCGGAGTCGGTTTCGACGATCGCGTCGGGACGGTCCGCGCTTCCGCGGGAGATCTCGAACCGGCTGTCGTCAACCACGGCGTGGAACTGGTCCTCGCCGAACCTTAGCTCGTAGCTCGCCGTGAGCCCTTCGGCGGCGCGCGGGTCGAACATCGTCCGGAAGGAGAGAACGAGGGAGTCTACGCCCAGCGCGGCGTCGCGGGGCTTGGAGGGGGACCGGGCGCCCCACCGGCCGAGCCGGACGATGACCGGCTCGAGCTCCTCGCCCCACTCGGTCAGCTCGTAGACGCGGGAGGCCGCCGGCGGCGGAAGCTTCCGCCGGCGTACGATCCCCGCCCCCTCCAACTCTCGCAACCGCTGGGAGAGGACGTTGGGGCTCGCGCCCGGCAGGCCGGCCTTGAGGTCGGTGAAGCGCTTCGGGCCGAGCAGCAACTCGCGCACCACCAGCAGCGCCCACCGCTCGCCCACGAGGTCTAGCGCGTGGGCAGCCGCGCACCCATCATCGTACGTGCGCCTCTTGGCTGTGTGCGTCGTCGCCATTCACAAGATTTTAACATCACGACTCCTGATGTGTGCCTAAGTGGTTGATTTCTATTATTTAGTAGTTGTGATTTAGGACTAGTGCCGTATGCTCCGACCAGACGATTCCAGTCCGGCAGACGAGGGAGGTCTCCGTGAGGAAAGTAACCGCAGGGTTGTTCATGTCGCTGGACGGCGTGGTGGAGTCGCCGGAGAAGTGGCAGTTCCCGTACTTCAACGACGAGATGGGAGAGGCGGTCGGGGCGGCGATGGCCGCGGCGGACGCCATGCTCCTTGGGCGGGTGACCTATCAGGAGTTTGCATCGTACTGGCCGGGAGTGTCTTCCGAGGAGCAGCCGTTTGCGGGCTACATGAACGACACGCCCAAGTACGTCGTCTCGGCGAGCCTGGAGGAGGTCGAGTGGAGTAATTCGACCCTGATCAAGGGCAACCTCGCGGAGGAGATCACCAGGCTGAAACAGCAACCCGGCAGGAACATCGGGATCACAGGGAGCGCCACGCTCGTTCGATCCCTTTTGCAAGAGGACCTCCTCGACGAGCTAATGCTCATGGTCCATCCCGTCGTCGTAGGTAGCGGACGGCGCCTCTTCATGGAAGGGGGAGGGTCCCAGGAACTGAACCTCGTGGATTCGAAGACGTTCGGTACGGGCGTCGTCTCTCTCACCTACCAGCCGGCAGGAAAAGAAGAGGAGGGATAGATGACGCCACTACTTCGGGACAAGAACGCCGTGATCTACGGGGCAGGAGGCGCCATCGGCGGTGCAGTCGCCCGCGCCTTCGCCGGAGAGGGGGCGAGGGTCTTTCTCGCCGGTCGCACTTCTGCCAGGCTCGACGAGGTGGCCGAGGAGATCCGCTCTGCTGGAGGACTGGCCGAGACGGCTCGGGTCGACGCTCTCGACGAGCGGGCCGTCGAGAAGCACATCGACGGGGTAGTGGAGCAGGCGGGGAGCATAGACGTCTCCTTCAACGCCATCTCGATCCGGGACGTTCAGTTGACCCCGCTCGTCGAGATGTCACGCGATGACTTCATGAGCCCGATCGTGACCGGCACGACGACCCACCTGTTGACGGCGAGGGCGGCGGCGCGGCGCATGGCCGAGAGGGACTCCGGCGTCATCCTGACGCTCTCCGCCTCGGCCGTCCGCGCGTACGTCCCGGGCGTCTACGTGGGAGGCTTCGGGGTCGCGTGCGCGGCGATCGAGGCCCTCACCAAACAGCTCGCGGCGGAACTCGGGCCGAGCGGCATCCGCGTGAACTGCCTGCGGTCGGAGGGGATCCCGGAGAGCTGGGAGGGCGCTTCGACCGAGGGCTGGTCCGGGCCGACGGCGGAGATCGAGGCGCATATCAAGGCACGTTCCTTGCTGGGGCGGGTGACGACGCTGGCCGACGTGGGCAACGCGGCGGCGTTTTTGGCCTCGGACCTGGCCGGCGCGACGACCGGGACCGTCCTGAACCTGACCAGCGGCACGGGCGTCGATTAGGGTCATCCCGGAAGCAAGATGGCGCGAGAACAGACGTCCAGCGAGGAGGACACCGTGGGCGACGCCGGTACGATGAGGGAGACGCAGGTCGCGCCGACGGCAGGCAGGGGACGCGCCGTGAACGTCGCGCTGTGGATGCTACAGGCCCTGCTGGCGCTCCAGTTCGCGATGGCCGGGTTAGTCAAGGTGTTAGGCGACCCGTCGATGGTGGAGATGTTCGCCACCATCGGCATCGGCCAGTGGTTCAGGTACGTGGTCGGGGCGCTCGAGCTCGCCGGCGCCGTCGGGGTGCTGATCCCGCGTCTCTCCGGGCTGGCCGCGCTGGGCCTGGTCTGCCTGATGGTAGGCGCGACCCTCACCAACCTGTTCGTCCTCGGCGCGAGCCCGTTGCCCACGATCGTCCTGCTGCTCGTGGGCGCGCTGGTAGCCTGGGGCCGCTGGCCGAAAACCAGGGCGCTTCTCGGCGTGCTCGGGCGCTGAGCCGTGCCTGCGGGAAGAGAGGCCGAGACGGCGGTCGACGAACGCGCCGACACCCCTGATTTGCCCTGTACAGACCAAAGGAGGTTGCCATGAATAAGTCCCGCACCGACACGCTGAGAGTCCCGGGCGCGACCTTGCACTACGAGGTCTCCGGCGCTGGCCCGGTCTTGCTGCTCATCCCGGGCGGCCCCGCGGACTCCGCCGCGTTCGCTCCTATCAGGAGCGTGCTATCCGACCGTTACACAGTGGTCACCTACGACCCGCGGGGATTGTCCCGCAGTCCACTGGAGGGCGAACCCCAGGACACGACGGTCCAGACCTTCGCCGACGACGCGTACGAACTGCTCGCAGTGATCGACACCGAGCCGGCGTACGTGCTTGGCAGCAGCGGCGGCGCCCTGGTCGGACTCGAACTGGTGACCCGGTACCCCGAGCAAGTACGAGCGCTGGTGGCCCACGAGCCGCCCCTGACCCGTCTGCTCCCCGACGCCGACGAGCACGCCAGGTTCGGACGGGAGGTCTACGATACCTACCGCTCCGAGGGGGTCGGACCGGCGATGGGTAAGTTCCTCGCCTCGGCCGGGCTGGACCAGGACCCAACGCCGCCCGTCGAACCGCCACCGGAGACGTCCGAGATGATGGTCCGGATGCAGGGAAATCTGGATTTCTTCCTCGGGCACATGTGGTTACCGCTAGGCGACTATGCCCCCGATATTTCCCGGATCCGGTCGCTGCCGATCACGGTGGCTGTGGGCGAGGCATCGGAGGGGCAGCTCGCGTACCACGCCGCCGTGGCGTTGGCCGAGCAACTGGGAAAAGAACCCACCGTCTTCCCCGGCGACCATGGCGGTTTCGGTAGCCAACCAGAGGCTTTCACCAGCTGTTTGCACGAGGTGTTGAGCACCTACTGAGCGTTGACCCGCGCATCAGCGGGTCCGGTTCGAGCGCCCTGCGCCGGTTCCGGTCTATCCGCAGGCCATCGAACAGCAGCGCGGGGAGCGGAGCGAAGGAGTTAGGTTGACGGCGTGATCGAGGCGCACGGGTTGCACGAGGACTTCCGGGCGAGACGGTGCGGGACGTGGATGGTTGCGCCCACGTACGTGGTGTGTCGGCGCATGATATCGAGGAGGGGGAGCAGATGAGCGAGAATTTCGACTACGGCACCGAGGCCTGGTCATCCGTGCCGTGGCGAGAGACGGCGGTATTGTGAGCGAGCGACTGAGATCGGTCGTCGAGCAACTGGATGTCCGGCCGGACGACATGGTGCTCGAGATTGGTTGCGGGCACGGAGTTGCGGCGACGCTCGTCTGCGAGCGGCTCGAAGCGGGACATCTCACAGCGATCGATCGTTCGGCCAAGATGATCCAGGCCGCCATGCGCCGGAATGCGGCGTACGTCGAAGCCGGCAGGGCCGAGTTCCTCGTCGCGTCCTTCGAGGACCTCGACCTGGGAGACCGCCGCTTCGACAAGATCTTCGCGGTCCGCGTTGGCCTCTTTCACCATGACCCCGAGCGTGCGCGCGGCATCGTCGAGAGATGGCTCGCACCCGGCGGAGTGCTCTTCGTCTTCTACGACCAGCCGTCGGGACCGGACGGGTCGCAGCGGCCTTGGTCGGAGAAACCGACAAGCAGAAGGAAAAGAAACCTATGAAAAGACAAGTGCTGTTCGTTCACGGTGGAGGGGAAGGAGCGCACGAGGCGGACGAGAAGCTGGCGGCATCTCTGGCAGATGCGCTCGGGACCGGTTACGAAGTGCGGTCTCCGAAGATGCCGGACGAAGACAGCCCCGAGTACGAGGCGTGGAGGGATCAGATAACAAGAGAACTCGGCGCGCTGGTAGACGAGACGATACTCGTCGGGCATTCCCTGGGGGCTTCGATCCTGTTGAAGTACCTCTCCGAAGAGAAGACGGAGAAGCCCATCGCCGGGATATTCCTCGTCGCGACGCCCTACTGGGGCGCCGAAGATTGGGAGGTCGAAGAGTACGCGCTGCAAAGGGACTTCGCGTCGAAGCTCGCCGGAGGGTTGCCGGTGTTCTTCTACCACGGCCGCGACGACGAAGTGGTGCCGTTCGAGCACCTCGCACTGTTCGCAGAGAAACTCCCGCAGGCAACCGTCCGGGAGTTCGACGGCCGGGGACATCAGTTCGACGAAGACCTGTCCGAAGTCGCTCTGGATATCAAAGGTCTGTAAAGGAGAATCCGTAGAGAGAATACGCCCGAAAGACGGCAGCGCTTGCTGCCGGGCAATCTACCAGTACGAAGGGATACGATCGTGAATGACCTTCAGCAGCAGGTCCAGGAAGCCATCGAAGGTCTCGTCGAATCCGGTGCCGAGAGGGGTCTGCAAGTCGCCGTCTACCGGCACGGCGAGCCGGTGGTCGACGCCGTCGCGGGCGTCGCCGACCATGAGACCGGACGCCCGGTCACCCCGGACACGCCGTTCTACGCCTACTCGACCGGCAAGGGCGCGACAGCTACCGTGGCGCACGTGCTCGTGGAGCGCGGCGTCTTCGGTTACGACACCCCGATCATGGATCTGTGGCCGGAATTCGGCGCCCACGGCAAGGAGACCGCGACCGTGCGCCACGCCCTGACGCACACGGTCGGCGTGCCTGGAATACCGGCAGACACGACACCCGAGGACCTGTGCGACTGGGACAAGATGTGCGAAGTGGTCGCCGCCGCCGAGCCCTGGTGGGAGCCGGGGACCAGGACCGCCTATCACGCCTACACGTTCGGCTACATCGTCGGGGAGATCGTGCGCCGGGCCACCGGCAAGCCCATCTCGCAGGTACTTCGGGAGGAGGTGGCTGCTCCGCTCGGTATCGCCGACGAGCTGTACTTCGGAATGCCGGAATCCGAGCTTGGCAGGCTGGCCCGGCTGGAGGATGAGGAAGGCAGCGCGGAATTTCTGGCCGCCATGCCGGACGATTCGCCGTTCCTCAAATGGGGGCCGCGCGCGACCTTCCCGACCGCCGACTTCGGCAACCGCCCCGACGTGCTGATGGCCGACATCCCCGCCGGAGGCAAGATGTCGGCGCGCGCGCTGGCGCGCATGTATGCCGCGCTGATGGATGAAGTGGACGGCGTGCGGCTCCTCTCGCCCGAGCGGCTGCGCGAGGTCTCCGCCGTGGCATTCAGCGGCGTCGATGAGATCATGGGAAACCCGGTCTCGTGGGCGCTCGGCTACGCCCTCGGCCACCCCGGAGGCGACCCGGAAGGACCTTCGACCGCGTTCGGGATGGGCGGGGCCGGTGGAAGCAACGCGTACTCAGACACCGCCACCGGGGTCGCGTTCGCGCTGACGAAGAACCGACTCACCGCCGATTTCGGCGCCGCTGAACAGGTCGCCGGGATCGTCACGAAGGCGGTCGCCGACGGCTAACGCGAACGCAGACGCGACCTGCGGGCAGTGGTCCCCGGCCAGCCGTACCCGGGGACGAAGGTACAAGGGAACGAGAGGCGCTGTGGGTGGCACGACAGTAACTACCACACGAAAGGAGA
>JALZNL010000541.1 GCA_030857715.1 Actinomycetota bacterium
GACGACCACCGCCATCCTGACGATCGTGGCCTACGTCCTGATCCAACAGCTCGAAGGCAACTTCCTTACGCCCCGCATCCAGGGCCAGGCGCTCCACGTGCACCCCATCGTGGTCCTTCTCGCTGTCATCGCCGGCGGTGAAGTCGCGGGCCTCGCCGGGGTAATCTTCGCCGTCCCCACCCTCGCCGTCTTCCGCGTCCTCTTCGATTTCTTCAGAGTCCGCCTACGCACGAGGTCGGACTCCGCACCGTAGGGGGCCGTGTCACGACGAACGGAACAACCGCAACGAAAGGCCGAGCAGCGATCAGGCACCATATTCGTCCTCGAAGTGGAATCCCGCTTCGTTCTCGCGTCCGGGCCGGCCAACGGGACTGCTCTCGGATGTCGTGCCGAGCGGCCCTGTATAGTATGGAGTGCGTGATACGCTACCATCATCCGCAGAGGAGGACCCCGATGGACTCCACGAAGAAGATCGTCTCCCGCGACCCGGGAGTTATGAGCGGCGAGCTCGTCTTCGCTGGCACCCGCGTGGAGGTTAAGACCCTGGTGGACTATCTGAAGGGAGGCCACACCCTCGACGACTTCCTGGAGGGCTTCCCGACCGTGAGCCGAGAGCAGGCCGAGGCCTACCTGGAGACGACGCTCGAAACCGCCCGGAAAAATCTCCCGGCGACCGCCGGCCAAGTAGGTCCGACGTAGTAAGTCTAGGTGCGTATACTCCTGGACGAGAATGTTGACCGTCGTCTCAAGCGGGACTTCGCCGAAGGTCATGAGGTCCTCACGGTGGCCGAGGCCGGTTGGGCCGGAAAGCAGAACGGCGAACTCCTGAGGTTAGCCGAGAAGGAGTTCGACGGCTTCGTAACCACGGACAGGGGCATCCCTCACCAGCAAAACCTCTCGCGCTTCGATTTGGCCGTCGTGCTGCTGCGCGCGAAGAGCAACGCTTACGAGGACCTCGCGCCGCTCATGGATGAGGTCGAAGTGGAACTCGAATCGATCCGGCCAGGCACCCTCGTTAGGATTGCCCAAGGTGGCTAGCTCGACCGGAAACCCGCAAGCCGCGAAAGCCCCAAAACGGTCCTGAAACCGTGCCAGACCTCTTCGCAAATCCTAGTCAAAGCCGGAGACGGTCAGTCTGGACTCGATGGCACGGACGGCGGCCTGGGTGCGGTCAGATACTCCGAGCTTGGAGAGGATGCTCCGCACCTGCGCCTTTACGGTACTCACGCTGAAGAGCAGGTTCTGGGCGATCTGGGGGTTTGTCTTTCCCTGACTGAGCAGCCTCAACACCTCGACCTCCCTCGGCGTCAGGCTCTCTATCTGTACCGCCCCACTCGATTGCCCAGACCCGCTTGCCTCAGTCTCCGTTGCCTCGGATCCGACGGCTTCAGAGTGCGATGCCAGGGGCTCGGCCCTTGCCTCTCTGGATACTCCTCCAGATCCTCCCTCTGCACCCTCCCCACTGCTCTCCCGAGCTAGCCTCGTCAAAAGCCGCATCGCTAGCTCCTGGTTCAGCGGTGACTCTCCTTCCAGTGTCCTCCTTACCGCATTCAACAGCCTCTCTCCACTCGCATCCTTTAGCACATATCCCGCTGCCCCTGCCTTCACAGCCTCAAACAGGTAGTCTGGGTTCTCGTGCATCGTTACCATCATCACGCTGGTCTTTGGCATCTGTTGCTTGATCCTCCTGGTCGCTTCGAGCCCGTCCATAACGGGCATCCTAACGTCCATGAGGACGAGGTCAGGCTCAAGTTCCTGGCAGAGGGAGAGTGCCTGCGCTCCGTCTTTGGCTTCAGCGATGACCTCGATGCCTTCCTCTCCAGAGAGCATGGTTCTAAGACCTTCTCTGACGAGGGCGTGATCGTCCGCTATCAGGATGCGTGCCACCTTTGGCCTTGCCGCTCCTTCCCCGTTCCCCATTTCCTTACCTCCCCTTACCATCTTTCTGGACCGTCGGTATCTCCGCCACGACTTCGGTGCCTTCTCCAGGCAGGCTGTAGACTTCCAGGTGGCCGCCCAGCAGGGCCACTCTCTCGCGCATGCTGGAGAGGCCCAGACGCTCGCCAGGCCCACCCCCGTCGGTAGCCTTCTCCGGGTCGAAGCCTGGCCCCCAGTCCCGCACGTTGAGGCGGACACAGTTGGTCAGGCGTTGGAGTGTGATCTTCACCCTGGCTGAGGGGGCGTGCTTGTGGACGTTGGTAAGTGCCTCCTGTGCGACCCTGAAAAGCGCCGTCTCGACCTCTGCCGGCAGGCGCTCGTCTCCCAGCGCTTCCTCGTAGTCGACCTCGGACCCTAAGTTGCGGATCTTCTCGACCTGCAGACGGACGGCGGCGGCCAGTCCGAGATCGTCGAGCGCCGTGGGCCTCAGGTCGGCTATGACGTACCTGGCCTCGCCGACCGTCTGCTGCACAAGCTCCAGGACCCGGGCGAGGTCTTTGCGGCCTTTGTCGGAATCAGGAGGGTGCTGCCTGGCGAAGGCCTGCAGGAGCTGGTGGGCCCCCGCAGCCGTCTGCGCGAGACCGTCGTGCACCTCGTAGGATACTTTGCGCCGCTCCTCTTCCTGGGCAGTTATGAGTTTCCTGATCAGATCCTGCAGCCGGTTCTCACGCTCGGCCAGGTCAGCATACAGC
>JALZNL010000542.1 GCA_030857715.1 Actinomycetota bacterium
CCGCATACCTCCGGAGGCCGAGCTCATCGGCACCCTGGGCGTCTCGCGGGTGACGGTGCGCGCCGGGCTGGCGCGGCTGGTAGACCGGGGGATGCTGGAGCGGCGTCAGGGGAGTGGGACGTTCCTCATCCGTCCCCCGGACGGGGCCCGGCTCCGGTCGGGGCTCGAGAAGCTCGAAACCTACACCGTTCACGCGGAGCGTCTGGGCGTAAGGCTCTCCAGCAAAGACCTGGAGATAGCCGTCGTCGAGGCCGGCGCGGACGCGGCCGAGGCACTAGAGATCCCGCCCGGCAGCCCGCTCGTCCGGGTCTCGCGCGTCCTGCTCATGGAGGGCAGCCCGGCCGCCTGGATGGAGGACGTCGTACCGGAGAACGTCATCGGGACAGACGAAGTGCGCTCGCTCTTCCGCCCCGACGCCATGCTGCTCGACCTCCTCGTCTCCGAGGGCGTCCCGGTCGGCTCCTCCCAGATGTCCATAGAGGCCGTGATGATCGGCCCGGAGGATCATATCGGCGCCAGGCTAAGACTCGAAGCCCTCTCCGCCGCCCTCTCGCTGGTCCAGACCATGTACCTCGCCGACGGCCGCCCCGTCCAGCGCTCCCACGACACCTTCCTGCCCGGCAAGCTCAATCTGCACGTGGTGAGGGAGCTCTTCGAGGTGAGAAAGCTGGGTTGAAGGTTTCAGGTCTTTCGGAGAGACGTCGCCGAGAATACGTCGCCCTCCGGGAATGACCCTTGCGTGGCCCAGTCGCGGCTTCGCACCGCCCCCTTTACCCGGTGCCTGTAGCCTGTAACCTCTACTGATACATCTTTCCGACCTTCATCGTGCCGCGTTGGACCAGCTCTATCTTGTAGCCGTCCGGGTCCTCGATAAAGGCGATGCGGTAATCGTTGCCGTCGGCGGTGAGGGTCTTGGGCTCCAGGGTGACGGTTACGCCCTGGTCCTTGAGGTCCTCGATTGTGCCTTCTAGGTCGTCGACGGTGAAGGCTACGTGGGCGTAGCCGTTGCCCTTGTCGTAGGGCTCGGCCTGATCGTGGTTGTGGGTGAGCTCCAGCATCGGGGAAGCCGGGTCCTCTTCCAGGGCGAAGAAGTGGTTGGTGGCGGAGCCGAGGTCCATCTCGCCGACCTTCATCAGGCCGAGCCTGTTCACGTAGAAGTCCTCGCTCCTGGCGGGATCGAGGATGCGGTAGCAGGTGTGGATAAAGGTCGCGGCCATCGGGGCTCCCCTCTCGGTGTGGTCCGTTACAACCACGAAGGGTAGCATTCTCATCCCCCTACAGGCGACCGGGCGCGACGGCCGCTGTAGACTGTGCCGGAGGAGAGCACGGCGGGAGGGGCGAGTCTTGGGTGAGATCGGCTGGGAAGACTTCGAGAAGGTGGAGATAAGGGCTGGACGGGTCGTCGCCGCCGAGCCGTTCCCGGAGGCCAGGAAGCCGTCCATCAAGCTCACCGTGGAATTCGGGCCGGAGATCGGGGAGAAGAGGACCAGCGCCCAGCTCACCGCCCACTACGACCCGGAGGCCCTGATCGGCAAACAGGTCGTGGCCGTCGTCAACTTTCCGCCGAAGAGGATCGCGGGCTTCAAGAGCGAGGTCCTCGTCCTCGGCGTCCCCGACGAGAACGACGAGGTAGTCCTCCTCTCCCCGGACCTGCCCGTGCCGGAGGGTGGAAGGATGTACTAGGGCGTCGAAACCCGGAAGCCCCGCGTCGCGTAGTATCCATTGTGGCAAAAACAAAAGAGGAGGAGCGCCCATGAGCGAGACGAACCTGGAGCAGTTCAGGGAAGTGACGCCGGCCGGGAGGCTGACGCTGCAGAACTCGGCGATGCTCAAGGTCAGTTTGCAGGGAGATCAGATCCAGGCGAAGCTCGGCTCGATGGTCGCCTACCAGGGCGACGTCCGCTTCGAGCACAAGGGCGGGGGTATCGGCCGGTTCTTCAAGAAGGCGATGACCGGCGAGGGTACGACGCTCATGACCGTCACGGGGACCGGAGAGGTCTTTCTGGCGCACGACAAGCAGAAGGTCATGATCCTGGATCTCGACAACGACCGGATGACCGTGAACGGCGACAACATCCTCGCCTTCGAGCCCGGCATCGAGTGGGACATAAGGCGCGTCGAGGGCGCCGGACGCCTCGCCGGCGGGCTCTTCAACGTCATCCTCGAAGGCTCCGGCAAGGTCGCCGTCACCTCAGACGGGGAACCCGTCCTGCTGGATACCTCCACCCCGACCTTCGCCGACCCCGACTCCGCGATAGCCTGGAGCGGCGGGGTGAGGACGAGCGTCAAGAGCGACGTCTCGTTCAAGACCTTTCTCGGGAAGGGGAGCGGGGAGACGTTCCAGATCGGCTTCGAGGGGGCCGGGTGGGTCCTGATCCAACCTTCAGAGGGGCCGACCATCCCCGAACACTCCCACGGCGGCGAGGGCGGCGGAGGAGGCCTGAGCTCGTTCTTCAACGACTGATCCGCGCGGCTGCTCCTCCGGTTCGAGCCGGGTGCCTCGGACAGGAAGCTTACGGCCTACGCCAGCTCCAGAGACTCCTCTCCGTCCCGGCCCGCCCGTCGGCAGAAGGGCGATTGACCCGCCTCCCGATGGTGCCGGTCAGGCGGTCTTCCGGGAGGCAGCCC
>JALZNL010000543.1 GCA_030857715.1 Actinomycetota bacterium
CTGTACAGGTTCGCGGCCCACGTCAGCCCGAACCCGAAACCGACGGTGACCACGTACTTGCCGCGCTCCATCTTGCCGTAGATGTCCGGGTAGGAGAGCGGGATGCTCGCCGCCGACGTGTTCCCAAACCTGTCCAGGTTCATCACGATCCGCTCCTCCGGGATGTCAATCTTCTTGGCCGCCGAGCGTATTATGCGTGCATTTGCCTGGTGCGGGATGACGAACTGGACGTCGTCGGGGGTGAGGCCGTTGCGGGAGAGTAGCTTCTCGAACATCTCGGGGAAGACGCGGACGGCGAACTTGAAGACCTCGCGACCGTTCTGGTAGAGCTTGTTCGGGTCGCCGGGCTGGCCGGCGCGGCCGAGGGACGCACCGCGGCCGTCGGCGCCGAGGATGTGGTCCACGAAGCCCGACTCGCCGTCGCCCGCGTCTAGGACTACGGCGCCCGCGCCGTCTCCGAAGAGGACGGCCGTGGAGCGGTCGGTCTGGTCCACCACCGTGCTCATGGCGTCGGCGCCGATGAGGAGGACGCGGGAGGCCTGGCCTGACCCGATCATGGCGGTGGCGACGGAGGCCGCGTAGGTGAAGCCGGAGCAGGCCGCGGCGACGTCCATGGCACCCACGCCGGCGGCCCCCACACTCTCCCCCACCAGGCATGCCACCGACGGCATGGATTCCGGTGCGGTCGAAGTTCCGCAAACGACGAGGTCGATGGTACCGCCGTCGATCCCGGCGTGTTCGACGGCGTTCTGCGCGGCCTGGATCGCGAGGGTGGCGCAGGTCTCGTCCTCGCCGACGAAACAGCGCTCGTGGATGCCGGTGCGCGAGGAGATCCAGTCGTCCGTCGTGTCGAGGACGACTTCGAGGTCCTTGTTGGTCACGACCCGGCTCCCGAGCGCCCGGCCGACGCCGACGATCTTTCCTACCGGCCCGCCGTTCATACGGCCTCCCCCGAAGTGCGGGCGGCGTCGAGGGCCTCTCCCAGCGCCTCGATCAGACCCTCTCCCGAACGGGAGATCCCGACGAGGGCGTTCTCCACACCCCGCGCGCGCGAGTTGCCGTGCCCGATCATGACCGGGCCCCGCACGCCGAGGAGGAACGAGCCCCCGTAGTTCTCCGGGTCCACCTGGTCGCGGATACCGACCAGCCGGGACTTTAAGGCCGCGCCCGCGAGCTTTCCCACCAGATCCCCGGTAACGGCCGAACGGAACATCCCGAGCACCTCCCGAGCTACGCCCTCGGCGGTCTTGAGCATGACGTTGCCCGTAAAGCCGTCGGTGACCAGCACGTCGGCCACACCCGTCCCCACGTCCCTGCCCTCCACGTTGCCCACGAAGCGCACGCCGGAGCGGGCAATGAGCCCGTGGGCTTCTTTGGCGAGGTCCGTCCCCTTGCCCGGCTCCTCGCCGACGTTGACGAGCCCGACCCTGGCGCGTTCCCCAAGCCCGAAGTATCTCTCCGCAAACACGCCGCCAAGGATAGCGAAATTGAGAAGGTCCTGCGGCCGGCACATCGTGGTCGCCCCGGCATCCAGCAACAGCACCGGACTCCGTAGCGGCAGGACGGTCGCGATGCCGGGTCGGCGGACGCCGTCCATCCGGCCGATTCGCATGAGCGCCGCCGCAACCGTGGCCCCCGTGTTGCCCGCGGAGAAAAAGGCGTCGGCCTCGCCGGCGCGGACCATCTTCGCAGCGGCCGACACCCCCGCGTCAGGCCGCTTCCGGAGAGCCGCCGCCGGCTCCTCCTCCATCCCGACCGGCCCGCCCGACGGACGGACGGAGACGTTGGCGGGCAGGTCTGAACCCAGATGCGGTTCTATCTCCGCCCCCGGTCCCACGAGGAAGATCTCGTCACCGGGAAGTCGCCGGGCGGCGGCGAGGGCGCCCGCGACTACTTCCCCCGGGGCGTTGTCGCCACCGAGGGCGTCTACGGCGAGGCGCACCGCTCTGTCCGGAGGTGGCGGGTTACTCGGCGGCCTCTACGGCGACCGCGGTGCGGCCCTTGTAGAACCCGCAGTTCCCGCAGACCCGGTGCGAGAGGTGCGGCTCCCCGCAGTTGGGACACGCCTGGAGGCCGGGGCCGGCCAGCGCGTGGTGGGCGCGGCGCTGGTTCCTGCGCGCCTTGGACGTCTTCTTCTTCGGTACTGCCATGGTGCTACCTCCGCTCACTTATCTGACATCGTTCCGCCCGCAATCGGGCCACCGTGCTTTTAAACTCGGAACCGGCCCGCGCCGCGGGCCGGTCGAGAATATAACCTACTTCGCTATCCCGAACCACATCTCCGGCTCGCGTCCGGCCCCATAGCCTAGAACCCGGAGACGGAGATATCGTCGAGCCCGCGCCACCGCGGGTCTACCTCGTCGCCTTCATCCGCGGAAAGCACGGGCTCCGTACCCTCCTTGAAGACCTGCATCGGGATCTCGTTCGGCAGCGTCCGCGCCGCGTAGCGCTTCAGGTCGAGCGTCCAGTCTTCGACGGCAAGCTCCTCGTCGTCGGGCCCGGCCAGAAGCTCCGAGTCGCGGAACTTTAGCCGCAGCTCCACGGGCTCCAGCGTCCTGTCGCAGGTGGTGGCGAGTACGGTCCTGAACCGCAGGTCCAAATGCAGGCCCTCGGAGACCTTCGTTAC
>JALZNL010000544.1 GCA_030857715.1 Actinomycetota bacterium
CAGAGGTGATCCCGCGCCGGGCGAACACGCTGGCGCTGCGCTGGATGGTCGGGTTCGCCCGGGCGCGCCGGGAGAAGACGATGGGGCAGAGGCTCGCCGGGGAGATCCTGGACGCCAAGGACAACATCGGCTCCAGCGTGAAGCGCAAAGAGGACACCCACCGGATGGCAGAGGCCAACCGGGCGTTCGCACACTACAGGTGGTGACGAGGTAGAAAATGGCTGTTCAAGTAGACAAAAAGACGCCTCTAAGGCGAGTAAGAAATATCGGCATCATGGCCCACATCGATGCCGGCAAGACGACGACCACGGAGCGCATCCTGCTCTATACGGGCCTCACCCACAAGCTGGGCGAGGTCCACGACGGCAACGCCGTTATGGACTGGATGGCCCAGGAGCGCGAGCGCGGCATCACGATCACTTCCGCCGCGACCACGGTCTTCTGGGGCGGCATAGAAGGCTCCGGCAAGAACGGCAAGGGCGAACGCGAGGGCGTCCATAGCCGTATCGAAGAGCAGCACCGCGTCAACATTATAGACACACCCGGGCACGTGGACTTCACCGTCGAGGTGGAGCGGAGCCTACGGGTGCTCGACGGTTCGATCGCGCTGTTCGACTCCGTCGCCGGTGTCGAGCCGCAGTCGGAGACGGTGTGGCGTCAGGCGGACAAGTACGGGGTACCCCGGATCGCGTTCGTCAACAAGATGGACCGCATCGGGGCCGACTTCTACAAGGCCGTCGGCACCATGGTCGACCGGCTGAACGCCAACGCCGTGCCGGTGCAGTTGCCGATAGGGGCCGAGAGCGAGTTCCAGGGCATCGTGGACCTCGTCGAGATGCGGGCCATCGTCTACACGGACGACCTTGGCGCGACCTGGGAAGTGACGGACATCCCCGAGGACATGGAGGAGATCTCCGCGGAGTACCGGGAGAAGCTGGTGGAGGCCGTTGCGGACCAGGACGAAGAGCTCATGATGATGTACCTGGAAGGCGAGGAGATGGACGCGGAGCAGATCCGCGCGGCGATCCGGAAGGCCACCCTGGAGATCCAGCTTACCCCCGTCTTCGTCGGCTCGGCTTTCAAGAATAAGGGCGTCCAGCCGCTGTTAGACGGCGTCATCGACTACCTGCCGAGCCCGCTGGACGTGCCGCCCGTCGAAGGCAAGACGCTCGACGGCGAGCCCGTCATTCGCGAGGCCGACGAGAACGGCCCGCTCTCCGCGCTCGCCTTCAAGGTCCAGAGTGACCCGCACGTCGGCAAGCTGACTTACATGAGGGTCTACTCCGGCACGCTCAAGGCCGGCTCCTACGTCATGAACACGACCAAGGGCCGTCGCGAGCGCGTGGGTCGACTCTTGCAGCTCCACGCCAACAGCCGGGAGCAGCGCGACGAGGTCTACGCCGGCGAGTTGGTTGCGGCCATCGGGCTGTCGAATACCGGTACGGGCGATACGCTTGTCGCGGCGGACGGTTCCGAGCAGATCGTGCTGGAGGAGATGATCTTCCCGGAGCCGGTCATCTCGCAGGCCATCGAGCCGAAGACGAAGGCCGACCAGGAGAAGCTGACCGTTGCGCTCCAGCGCCTCGCCGAGGAGGACCCGACGTTCTCCGTGCGCGGCGACGAGGAGACGGGCCAGACGATCATCGCCGGCATGGGCGAGTTGCACCTGGAGATCATCGTAGACAGGCTCCTGCGCGAGTTCAGGGTGGACGCCAACATCGGCCGCCCGCAGGTCGCCTACAGGGAGACCGTCCGCAAGCGCGTCGAGGGGGTCGAGGGCCGCTTCGTGCGCCAGACCGGTGGGCGCGGCCAGTACGGCCACGCGGTCATCAACATGGAGCACAACGAGGAGCAGGGCTACGAGTTCGACAACAAGATCGTCGGCGGTGTGATCCCACGGGAATACATCTCGAGCGTGGACAAGGGCATCAAGGGCGCGATGGATTCCGGCGTCGTGGCCGGGTTCCCCGTCGTGGACATCAAGGTGGAGCTCGTCGATGGGTCCTTCCACGACGTCGACTCCTCCGAAATGGCGTTCACGATCGCGGGCTCCATGGCCGCGCAGGAGGCCCTCAAACGGGCCAACCCGGTCCTCCTCGAGCCGATGATGAGCGTCGAGGTCGTCATGC
Organism: Actinomycetota bacterium; assembly: GCA_030857715.1. The sequence continues at coordinate 2,130 of JALZNL010000544.1, forward strand.
CCGAGGAGTTTATGGGCGACGTCATGGGCGACCTTTCCGCGAGACGCGGGCAGATCCAGGGTATGGACTCCCGCGGCGGCGGCCAGGTTATCCGGGCGATGGTGCCGCTCTCCGAGATGTTCGGTTACGCGACCACCGTGCGCTCCAAGACTCAAGGGCGCGCCACGTTCACCATGCAGTTCGATCACTACAGCGAGGTGCCCAAGAGCATCGCGCAGGAGATCGCCGAGAAGGGCTAACCCCCTTCCGGCGCTAAAAGAACAGGAGAGGAGAACCCAATGTCCAGAGGGAAGTTCGAGAGGAACAAGCCGCACCTCAACGTCGGCACCATAGGCCACGTAGACCACGGCAAGACCACGCTCACCGCAGCCATCACCAAGACCCTCGCCAAGTCGGTGCCTGGCGACCCGGCTAACCGCGAGATCGCCTTTGACCAGATAGACAACGCCCCCGAGGAGCGTCAGAGGGGCATCACCATAGCCACCTCCCACCAGGA
>JALZNL010000545.1 GCA_030857715.1 Actinomycetota bacterium
CAAGGGCTACACCCAGGCCTACGTCTGGGGCACGCCGGAAATTGGGGGGACGGGAGGCATAAACGGCAACCACTCCAAGTTCATCCTCATGGACGAGCCGGAGACCTACAACCTGCCGAAGCATCCGTATCTGCCTCAGGAGAAGGTCAAGGGAGGCGTCATCGCGGGTACTATCGCCGCCGGCATCCTCGGCGCGGTCGTCGCGCTGGCGTTCAGGGATTAGGGGCCCGTCGAACCGTGGAGTGGGGCAGGATGGTTCCGGAGCTCACGGTCTCGGACTTCGCCGAGAGCCTGGCGTTCTATACGCAAGGGGTCGGCTTCGAGGTCGCGTTCTCGCGTACCGAACCCGCCTTCGCGTACCTGGACTTCGAGGGGGCGCAGTTGATGATCTCGGAGTTCCACCAGGACGGATGGAACGTGGCCGGGCTGACGCGGCCCTACGGCAGGGGCATCAACTTGCAGATCGAGTGCTCCGACGTAGAAGGGTTGACGGAGGATCTTGCGCGCTCGTCGTACCCTCTTTACCGCGGGATCGAGGAGGAATGGTACGAGACCGGCGACGTGCTCTCGGGCCAGCGAGAGTTCCTGGTGCAGGACCCTGACGGCTACCTGTTGCGCTTCTCGGAGCTTCTCGGAGAACGCGACAAGACGAACCATCAGGCGGACCTTGAGAGGGGAAGAGATGTCTGACACCACGAGGCAAGACCTGACGCAGAGCAACGGCCACGTAGGGAACGGGCGGCCCGAAACCTCGCACCACCCCGAGACCGACCCGAAGAGAAAAGACAAGAACTACTACGGCATCCCGCCGATAAAGCACGCGCACTGGACGTGGCAGATCCCGGTCTACTTCTGGATCGGGGGCATCGGCGCCGGGACGCACCTGTTCTCGACGGTCGCCCAACTGCTCGGCCACGAGGACGAGGCCATGAAGCGGGTGAGCCGCTACACGGTGCTCGTCACCATGATCCTGAGCCCGATATTCCTGATCTGGGACCTCGGCCGCCCCGAACGCTTCTTCAACATGATGCGTATCCTGAAGCTTCGCTCCCCGATGAGCACCCAGAGCTGGTCGCTCATCATCTTCGGCAACTTCGCGGGCCTGCTTGCCGCGCGCCAGGCCGCCGAGGACGGCCTGCTAGGCCGCAACGTCCTCTCGCGGCTGCTCCTCAAGCTGATACCGGAGCGCCTGCTCTCCGTGCTCGCGCTGCCGTTTGGACTGTTCGTCGGCTTCAACACCGGCAACCTCATAAGCGCCACCTCCGTCCCGATCTGGGCCCGCAACTGGGCGCTGATGGCCCCGACGTTCCTCGCGTCGGGCACCTCGACGGCCCTCTCGTGGCTCTCGCTCGTGCTGCACCTCACCGGCTCGGGCGAAGCGAAGACCCTGCGCGCCCTGCACCGCGCGGAGAAGGCCACCATCGTCATCGAGGCCGGCCTCATCGCCGCGTCGCTGGTCCGGATGAACCGGTGGGGCAAGCCCCTCTTCTCGAAGTCGGTGGCCCCGCTGTTCGTTGGCGGCGCGCTGCTGTCCGGCATCGCGGCCCCGGCCGCCCTGCTCTTCTCCGGTAAGGAGACGCGCGGTAAGAGCATCCTCTCCTCGCTGCTCGTCCTGGCGGGTGGGCTCGCCTTCCGCTTCGCGCTCATAAAGGCCGGCAGGATCAGCGCCGACGACCCCGAGGCGTACTTCACTTTCGCCAGCGGCGAGAGCGCCCCGCAGCCGGAGGATAAGGTTTAGGCGGTTTCAGGCCGCCGGCGACCAGACGATATAATCGCGGGTGTCGCAACGAAAGGAAGACCCATGCAAGAGTCCTACGAGGCTATCTTGCGCGGCGACCGTCTGGAGTGGAGCGGGGAGTCTCGTCCGGACCCCGCCAGGCGTAACCGGCCGGTCGCGGTGCGCGTAACGGTGATCGACGATTCGGCTTCGACGGGAGACGGGCGGCTGATGTCCGAAGCCCTGGAGCGGTTGGCGGCTTCGCACGCGCTTCCGGACCTCGTAGATCCAAGTTCCTGGCAGCGCGAGGCGAGGCGGGAACGCCCCGCAACCGAAGGATAAGATCTAGCGAAGTCTCAAGTGCAAGGGAGATTGGTATAAACACAGACACGCTAATGTGGGTCGATGCGTTGAATCCGGTGCGCGAAATTTACCGTGCACCCCTGGTCCCTGGCTCAGACGTTGAAGTGTGGCACATTCCCGTAATTCTTGACGACTGGGTACGACCCCCAGGGTCACCTCCTCTCACCTGGCACGAAACTTACGGTAAGACACAAATAACAGGTGATGATGGAAATCGCAGCGTGGCAGAGATCGAAATAGCGCGAAGATTAAGTGCCCGAGGCTACCAAGCTTACCTGGTAGACGCTTTTGGGGCTAATCCTGTCGAAGCTTGGAAATCGTTGATTATAGAGTTGCACGAAATGCCCAGTTGGTTACAAGAACTCTGCCGCAGAATACGAAGGCGCATGAGCATTACAAAAGGTGGCGAAACTGCTGGTATGCCGGACGTTGCTGCATGGCTCCCAGACCAGGGTAACCCTATATTTATAGAGTTAGGACTTACGCAGTTGAAGACAGCAGGTAGCATGGCTCGGCCAGATATCTCCTGACCGCCTCCCGTACAA
>JALZNL010000546.1 GCA_030857715.1 Actinomycetota bacterium
TGGGCACCGCCACCTCCGCTGGGTAGTCGTCGCCGAACCCCCGAGATGAGCGGCGCTGGGGGCGTAGCGGCCCAGCCCCTCCCCCTCGCATCTATTTACCGTACGTCCTAGAAGGATGATTCTCCGAACTTCGCTCTGAGAGGGTTCTCGGGGGCGCGCGTGGCCCCCCTCCTTGCGGCCGCGCCCCCGGCCGCGCCCCTCAGGTGCCGGTGATGTCGTAGTACCAGTACATGTAGCTTTCGGGGTCCGGACTGTGGGGGAGCCCCCGGGCGTGGCCCATCTCGTGGGCCACGACCATCCGGCGGTCGTGGGGCCCCGCCCCGAGCCTGTCCAGGGCGCAGTCGTTCACGTAGACGGTGCCGTAGACGGCGTACCCGTCGTAGTACCAGGAGTAGTAGCCGAGCTCGACGCCGGGGTAGCAGGCGCTGTACACGGGCACGTGCCCGTCGCTGTCGGCCCAGCCCCCCGCGGAGGCCTCTGCCCCCTGCGCCATGACGACCGCCACGGCGACCGCCGTCAGCAGGCCCACCGACCACGCCCTGACCCACCCGAGCGCCGACCCGACGGGCACGGCGCGCACCACGAACCTTCCGACCAAGAGTCCCCCCCCTTTTTCCGTCGCGGCCCCGGACGGGTCCGGGCCCCTACGGACCCGAACGCTACCAAAATCGCGGGCGGCCCTCAACCCCCCGCGCCCACCGGGGTGGCGAAAACACGACATGTTGGGGCGGCACACGGGCGGAGCCCCAGCGCGGGGCCCGGCTTGCCGCACCCGGGAGGTTCTATTCACCGGAGTGCGTGGAAGGTGCATTCTCCGAAGTTCAGGTGTAGCGAGAGGGGGGCGAGGCTACATGGCCCCGCCCCCTTCCTTCGCGAACGCTCGCTGCTCTCTTAGAAGCCGCTCACTACCCCTTCCTCGCAGTTATTGAGGACCCTGTCATCCCAGTCGGCCGCGAACGTGTCGTAGCCGGGGCCGCAGTCGAGCACGTCCCTCTGTCCTATGCCGCTGTTGTTGAGGTCTCGCCCGACGAGGCGGTCGTCGCCTTTACCTCCGTAGAGGCGGTCCTGGCCCTTGCCGCCGAAGATCGTGTCCCCGTTGCGGTTGCCGTAGAGATCGTCCGCGTTGGAGCCCCCGCGGACCTCGTCGCGCCCGGAGAGCGCCCGCACGAGGTCCTCGCCGCCGTAGGCGTGGATGGTGTCGGCCCGGTTGGTGCCCGTGAGGGTGTTGTCGTTGTTGTTGCCCTGTATCAGTGCTGCGAAGGACGCCCCCGCCGAGAGCGCCACCAACAGCGCCACCACCGCCAGCATCGTCGTAATCCGTCTCATACCTCTCCTTCCGGCCGGGCCTGGCCCGGCCCGCACGCTCGTGCTTTACGGGAGGAAGTATGGAGCCCTGTGAGGACCGCGTCATCACGCAAATGGGTGATATCGGAGGAGCGTTACCGAACAGGTATCGGGATGATGCCGTACCGATACCCGGCACCCTAATGAGGGCTATTCACCGGAGTGCGTGGAAGGCTAGAGTTCTCGGAACTTCGCACGATCCCCTCCCTCGGAAGTCCACTCCGTGGGGTCAGGCAGCCACGGTCAGACGCATCACCCAACGCCACTTGGCGATCCGTCGGTCCCTGGTGAAGCCGAACTCCTCGAACAGGGTCTCGGGGCCGGTGTGCAGGTAGGACCCGCGCTGCGGCGGCCGCCCTTCGACCTGTTCCGGGTAGGCCTCGACGATGCCCCCGCCGGCCTCCTTGATCGCCGCCAGAGCGGCGGTGACGGCGGCACGCGCAACCCCTTGGCCTCGGTGGGACTTGTCGGTGAAGATGCAGCCGATCCGCCAGTCCGGCAGGCTGGGGAGCTCCTTGGCGTAGGCCTTGGGGTTCTGGATGTTGGGAAGCTCCGTCGCGATTCCGTACTGGCACCAGCCGACGCAGTCGTCATCCTCGTAGACGAGCATCTGGTGGACGGTTCCCCGCTCGATGTGGGCTCGCTTGGCGTCGCGGTTGGCGGAGGCGTTCTCCCGGTCGAGCCCCTCAGGGTGGAAGCCCATGCACCAACACCCGCCCCAGACGCCGTTGTTCGCCTCGACGAGCGTGGCGAAGTTGTCCCAGGTGTCCGGGCCGAGAGCCCGGGTCGTGTACGTCGGGTCGTCGGTCATGCGAACCCACGATGCCTCAGAAGTCGCTATGGACGGGTCGACCGCGCCGTGGGTGTGGCCGTGGTCTTGGCCGTGATGCCCTTGTGCATCGTCTCGCGCCACTAGGACGATCCTACCACTCGCCCGGCCCTATTCACCCGAGTGACCTCCCGGCGGTCCCGCTCGATATCCGAGATAGTGCGGGCGATCTCCTGGAACTCGGCAGGGTCCAGCGACTCCAGCCACTCCCGCCTCGTCTGCTCCGGCCCCATCACGCTCCCCGTTTCGGCTTTCTTATGTGCATACTAGCGCCGAGGGGCGCCCGACGATACATAAGAGTCCGATAATACTGCCCGAAAGTCTTATGGCCCTCGCTGGGGAAGAGCCTCTGGACCGGGGCTGCGCGAACTTCGGCCTGAGGGGGTTCTCCGAAGTACGCGAACAGAGGCACAGTGGTCCAGGTACTCCACAGGATCCGTTCTTGAGGATGG
>JALZNL010000547.1 GCA_030857715.1 Actinomycetota bacterium
CTCCGGCGGAGACGGCGTGGCGGATGGAGGCAAGGTTCGCGCGCTCCAGTTCAGGAGTCTTGGCGAGGAGGCGGTACTCGGTTGGGGCCTGGCAGAGGACAGAGATGTCGTAGCGCTCGATCAGATTCAGGCGTTCGGCAGGGTCGAAACCGCCCTCGTGGAAGAAGATCTCCGTCCCCTGGCTCCATGGCCCGAGGAAGATGTTCCAGATGCTCTTGGCCCATCCTGTCCCCGAGGTGCACCACAGCCTGTAACCCTCCTTCAGGTCGAGCCAGTATCTGGCCTGCATCCAGGCGGCGTGCGTGTAGCCGTGGGTGTGCAGTGCACCTTTCGGATGCTTCGTCGTCCCCGAGGTGTAGAGTATGAACGCGCCCTCGTCCGCCGCCGTGTCCTCAGCCGTGAAGTCCTCAGTGGCCCCTTCCATCAACGTCTCGTAGGATTCCCAGCCGTCGCGTTCTCCGCCCAGAAAGACAAAGTGTCTGAGGCCGGGGGCGTCCCCGCGCATCCGCTCGACCACTTCTATGCCTTCCGGGCCCGAGATCACGGCCACAGAGCCCGAGTGCTCGGCCCTGAACTTCAGGTCGCCGGACCTGAGCTGCGGGGCGCAGGGGATGGCGATGGCCCCTAGCTTCATGAGCCCCGTCAGGATAGCGTGCCACTCTGGAACCTTGCCGAGAAGGACCATCACCCTGTCGCCGCGCCCTACACCCATCTCTCGTGCTACGTTGGCGAACCTGTTCGAGAGGACCGAGAACTGGGCGAAATCGAGGCGACGTTCTTCGCCACTCATCCCGAGCCAGATCATGGCCGCACGGTCCTGCGCGGCCCACCGGTCGACCACGTCACGCCCGAAGTTGAACCTCTCTGGCGCCTCCCAATCGAAGTCTGCGTAGGTCTTCTCGTAGTCCCCTATATTCGCCACGTTCCCTCACCTTTCCCCAAAAGGTACCTTTCCAGACCCGCATTGTACTAAAGCGGGTCAGCACTTCAGCTAGTCAGCCAGTCAGCTTGTGGTTTGCTGAAGTGCTGAAATGCTCTTATCCGTCTGCGACCGCCGACTCCGCGGCGGTACCGCCGAAGACGAGGGCCGACGCCAAACCGCTCGTGTACCCGCCAACGGAGACGCCGCCGACCTCGACCCCCGCGGCGTAGAGGCCGGGAATAGGCCGTTCGTCCTTCCTGCGCAGCACCCTGCAGCCCGCGTCCACGGCGAGCCCGCCGACCGTGTGAGTGATGGAAGGTGCGACCTTTACGGCCACAAAGGGCGGAAAGCGTAAGGGCCAGGCCTGCCCACTCCTCGGAGGAGAGAGATTCTCGCCCGCGACGATGGTGGCGTTGTACTCCTCCAGGGTGCGGAGAAAGGCGTCGCGGGGCACGCCATGCTCAGCGAGATTGTCCGCCAGCCCCGTGAGACTCGTGGCCTCGACGACGGTTCCTCCCGTACGCCTGGCCGTCCCGACCATCTCTTTCGCGGTTCGCTCGCGCACGCGGCCTTCGAGCCCTGCGGCATCGAGGATGTAGTAGGCGTAGAGTCCGGGCTGGTGTGCCGTGGCCCGCGTCAGGGCCGTCTCGGACCAGTCCGCGCCCTCGTCGGCGTAGCGTTCGCCGCGGGCGTTGATCGCCACGGCGTAGCGGCCGTAGAGCTGGGAGACCTCCACAAACCGCTCGGGAGGAAACTCGGCCGGGGGAGCCGGCAGGTTCCGGCCGTAGAACTCGTCGAGACCTGCGCTCGCGAGCGCGCCCTTCTGCAGCGCCGCCCGAAAACCGTCCCCCGTACTCCTCGGATGCGCCCGCACCCGCATCCTTCCAGGCCCCCCGATTATGTGGCGCGCGACCAGCTCAGGGTCGCCGGCGAAGCCCCCTGACGCAAGGATCACGGCGTCGGCACCATACTCCTGCTTCCCCCCCGAGGACCGGGCCAGCACGCCGGTTACACGCCCCGCATCGTCCTCGCGTAGTGCCTCGAACGCAGTGTCTGTTAGTACCTCGCCTCCTGAGGCCTCCAAGCGCTCCACCAGCGCCGAGACCGTTCGTTCAGGGTCGAAGCGGGCGCCGAACGTGAGGGGATTCCCCGTCTCGCGCGCGAGGAGACCGCCCCCTGCGTCCTCCAGCCAGGTCAAGCAGGACCCGAGGCGTTCGAGGACGAGCCTCTGGAGAATAGCGTCCCCGCCTGGCGTCTCCCTGCGGAACGTCGGCAGATCCGCGTACGACCACACGTAGCCGCTGGAATAGACGAAGGAGCCGCCTGGGCTGTCACCCTTCTCCAGCAGGGTGACCTGCGCGCCCAGTTCCGCGGCCCTCAGGGCGGCGCTGAGGCCGCCGAGCCCGCCGCCGGCGATGATGACGCGCACCGGTGGTCCTCTAGGTCAGGGAGAACGTAGGCTTGTGCTCCACGTACTCCACGCTAACGCCCTCGGGACCCCGGACGAAGACAGCGAGGGTATTCGGACCGTCGACGAAGTTCTGGACCTCGAGCCCCCGCTCCTCGGCCTGCTTGCGGTGGTCCTCCGCCGAATCTACGAGGCAACCGACGTGGAAGAGCATGCCTCCTCCATTCTCGTCGGGCGCGGAGCCGGTGAGGCGTATAAGGTAAGCGCCCGCTTCAACCGTGGTGGCGTCATCTC
>JALZNL010000081.1 GCA_030857715.1 Actinomycetota bacterium
CCTAAAGACTGCTCCTTTTCCACCGGTCCACGGGGATCCGCGATGAACCCCTCTACGACGGATCTACTTCCTCCGCCACGGGGTGCAAGGCATTGCCGACAGGATCTAAGGCGCGATGTCCTTCACGGCTTTGTGCTCCTGGCCGGCACCGCTACGTCGGCCTTCCTCCTCGATGCGCTGTAGGGTCTCCTCGTAAGGGACGCTGAGGATTTCGGACTGGATCTCGGCCTCTTGTTCTGTTGAGCTGATCGAACGCCACCTCGCCGCCTCGGCCCTCATGGCCTCGGCCTGCCTATGCCAGCCCTCTTCTCCCAGGGCGCCCTCAAGCACTTCTCGGCCGCGCGCCACCATCCTGCGCACCGCGGGGCTATCCCCTTTGACGACGAAGTCCACGGGGAGGGGGATGCAGAGCTCGCGGGCCACTTCGCGGTAGGTCAGCCCGTCCACGTCCTTCAAGATTGTCGCTTTGACGTCTCGTCCGACGAGCCTGGTAGGCACGGGACCCCGGCGGCCCGGCAGGCCGTGCTCCAGGAAGGAGACCAGCTTGCGCAGCGCCTCGAGGAAGACGTTGACATAAGCGCAGGTCTCGGCGAGGAGATCCGCCCTCTGTTCGAGAGGCAGGTCATCGAAGCCGGGGCGGTGGTAGCGAAGCAGGGCCAGAACGTAGTCCAGGGCCTGATGGTGCCTGAGACTCTGGAGGACCTCGCGGGCGTGGCCGCGCTCTTTGAGGGCCTTCGTCCAGCGGTCCCAGACGGACTCCCCGCGGGAGGGCACGATCTCGGGCAGGACCTTGCGGAGGCGTCCGACGTCGATCTGGCGGCCTTCGAGGGAGGTGAGGGCGGCGAGGATCACCCTGTCGGTGCGAAGGGGCTCGTCGGATACGGAGATCTCGCGGTACCCGCGCTCGGCCAAGCGGGGGCCGTCGAGCAGCAGCCAGACCACCTGTCCGGAGTCCCCAAGGCGGGAGGGGAAGGCCTCGCCGTAGAGAGGCAACGGTCCTGGCATCGCGGAGAGGTCGTCGGCCTGTTGCTTGAGAGGGAGGCCCAGGGCCTCCTCCATGCCGTAGTAGCCTACCCGGGCGAGTTCCTCGAGCCACTCCTGGGCGAACGAACGGAGATCCGAGAGGCAGAAGGCCATGCCTGAGTAGAGGTCCTCGCGGTAGGCGTCAGCGTTGCTTTTCCAGGGAGCATGGGAGGATTGCTTTCCTGCCGCCCCTGGTTGAGGCAAGGCTACGCTGACCCAGCCGGTTCTGAAGAATTCCTCCACCTCATTGTCGGACCTGCCAGCAAGGTACTCGGAGAGGGCGGGAAACCGGTCCTGCGCCCTGCCCCTCTCGAAGCGTTCCCGTATCTCCCTGCGCAGACGCTCGTCCTCGAGCAGACGCTCCGCGAGGGACCTGCCGTATGCCTCCAGAGCTGGACCGAAAGCGGGACCGAAGAGCTGCTTGAGTTCCTCGAACCTCTTTCGGGCTTCGTCTTCTCTTTGCATATCCCGTACCGCGCGATCCTGCTTCCGGGCCGCGCGTGCCTCCTCCCTATCTCTCCCCAACACATCTTGCTTGTTTCTGCACGCATTCCCGTCTGACAGGCGGACGCACGGCCTGGACCGCCCCTCGCGGTCCCTCCCCCACCGGGGTTACCTCATGTTCGGGCGCCCTGATCTCGGGCTTTAATCGCGAATGCCTGGGCCTATGGAGGAACGGACGCATTGGCGCGGGTCGCTAAAGTCTTCTCGAGCCCAGTCCGATAAACGTATCAAGGTCGGGGTCGAGCCTGAAACCGCGCACACCACGTTCCGCTTTGCGAGGACGACAGCCAGCATTCTGGAGACTTGCGAACCCCGCCGGGGGACCGGGATCCCCTCCAGTCCCGGTCCCCGATCTCATTCGGCGAGGTATCTAAAGCGGTAGTCAATGAAGTTGATCCACCCCTACGATGCTTGCCTTTAAGCGTAACGCAGGAGGCTACGGGACACCCGGCACGCTGGCCTCTGACGCAGAAACGAGCGGGGGGCAATATCACTGCACACCGCTATAGAGCTCGCGCGTAACGCCTCCTCCGCCGGTAGACGTGGCCGCCTCTGGCCCCCCGATCTTCAGGCGCGAGTAGCCAATACTCGCCTCCCCACAGACGACTTACTGGGGTTCGTCCGGCAACGGCGGAGCGCTCTCCGGGGATTTGCGTGGGCTCGCCGCCCTCTCGTATGCGTGGGCGAGGCCGAGCAGGCCTGCCTCACCGTAAGGCTTTCCAACCAGCTCGAACCCCACAGGTACTCCCCCTTCGGAGAAACCCGCGGGCAGCGAGACGGACGGCAGGTCGGCCTGAGCGGCTATGAGAGCGTTGGTCGGGAACGTCAGCACGGTCCACTTCCAGTCGTCGAGTTCTTCTCTCGTGGGCGGGAGCACCTGGGAATTCGGGAAGAGGATAGCGTCGAGGTTCTGGAAGGCCATGACGTTCAGGATGGCCCTGCGAAACTCCTCCCGGGCGGCGAGCCCCTTGTGGTAGTTGGGGTCTTCTTCGGGATGTTCGGGGGCCTCTTCTGCTATGGCCGTGAAGAGGTCGAGGCGCGGATGGAACCGCTTCGTGTCGTAGAGCTCGCTTACCGTGTGTGAACCGGGCATCGTTGCTAGGAACCCGTCTATGTCGTAGCGGGACTGGGATAGGTAGAGCGATGTGACCTCTATATAGCGTTGCAGATCCGGCACCTCGACCGGGTCGACGATCTCCGCGCCGGCGCCCCGCATGGCCTCGATCGCCTCTCCGACAACCCTGTTCACCTCCCCAGAGTCCGGATCGTCTTCAGGGCCGAACGCGCCCCGCAAGACACCTATCCTCGCCCCTCCGAGGCTGACCTCGGAGAGTCCCTCGGCGTATCGTCCTGCGTCCCTGGCAAGCGTGGCGGTGGCCGTGAACGGATCGGCGGGATCGTAGCCGACTAGCGCGTCGAGGAGGATGGCGGCGTCTTTTACGCTGCGGGTCATGGGGCCCGCGGTGTCCTGGAAGACGACCAGGGGGGATAGGCCCTTGCGGCTTATAAGGCCGGTCGTGACCCTCACCCCGACGAGGTTGTCGAAGGAGGCGGGGACGCGAATGGATCCCCCGGTATCTTCTCCTATCCCGACGGCCCCGAGATTGGCCGCGACCGCGGCCCCCGTGCCGCTGCTCGAGCCGCCCGGGTCCCGGTCCAGGGCGTACGGGTTCTTCGTCTCACCGCCGGCCGAGGAGTAGGCGAACCAGGAGGTAGCGAAGTCCGGAAGGTTGGTCTTGGCAAGGATCAGCGCCCCGGCTCCTTCAGCCTCTTCACCGCGGTGGCGTCCTCCTCGGGCACGTAGCCCTCGAAGGCCACCGACCCGAACGTTGTTCGGATCCCGGCGGTCTCGGCCTGATCCTTGACCAGCACGGGGATGCCGTGTAGCGGCCCGACCAACTCGCCGTCCTGCCCGAAAGCGCGGTCGAGATCCTCGGCCTCCTCCAGAACCTTCGGGTTTACCGTGAGGATAGCGTTGAGCTCTGGCCCGCTCCTGTCGTAGGCCTCGATGCGGGCCAGGTACAGTTCCACGAGTTCGCGGCAGGTCAACCCACTCGACCTGAACGCGGAGTGGATGTCGTCTATGGTCGCTTCCTGTAGACGGAACGGCTGGGAAGTCACGCTTGCCTCCTATCCTGTAGACGAGAGAGTGATGGTCTACGGCTCGAAGCCGCCCAGCATCTCCGGGATCTCTTAGACGCTCACCCTGTCGGTCGTGGACGCGGTCTCTTTGGCCTCGACTTCGGACTGCGGGTAGCGGCGCAGTATCCAGAGCTTCATCAGGGCGTAGTAGGCGAAGAAGCTGACCACGAGGGCGACGAAGAAAGAGAAGTCAGGGATGAGGATGCCCACTGCCGCGGAGGCGAAGTACACGATGAGGGCGGCCGGGTTGAAGTTGTTCCAGTAGCGGTATTGTCCGCCTGCCTCGTAGAGATCCCGTACGTTCACGTTGGTCCTGCGGATGAAGTAGTAGTCGGAGACCATGATGCCGACTATGGGGCCGAGCAGCGCGGAGATGATGAGCAGGATCGTCGGTATGTACTCCGCGAAGTTCCACGGCGTTATCACGAGTCCCACAACGCCGGCCGCTGTCACGGCGACGGGGAAGGTGATCTTCCGCGGGAAAAGGTTGACGAAGACGTAGCCCGGCGGCAGCAGGTTCTGGCCGGTGTTGGACGCCACCTGCGCGAAGATCACGAAGGAGCCGAGCACAAGCACGAGCAGCAGCGTGTTTCCGCCGAAGACGTCGGCCATCACGAGGATCGGGTTCCACTCGCCGGTCGCAAGGCCGCTGGTCATGCCTACTATCACGAACATGGCCATCGGCGGCACCAGACCGAAGAACTGGGCTATCGCGCTGCCCCGGTTACGCCGTGCCCAGGTCGACCCGCGGTCGGCCCGCAAGGAGCGGGTGATGTCCGAGATGTTCACGGCCATGGTTATCTGGGCGCCGGCCATGATGGCCACGGCCGCCAGGAAAGAGATACCTCCTTCGCCCTGCGTGCTGAACAGCTCGGAGAAGCCGATGTCGTACCTGCGCAGCAGGGCTATCTCCATTATCACGCCGGTGGTGAGTAATACGGGCGTGGCGACCCAGTCGAAAATCGCGATGGCCTCGATGCCAAGGGCGGTGTTCAAGATCTGGAAGGCGCCGAACACGACGATGAGCAGGGTGAGGTTGGAGTATCCGGTGAGCGTCTCCATGATGATGTTCAGCGCCTGCGCCGCCAGCCAGGTCTGGAACCCGAACCAGAAGAGCGCGGGCAACGCCCGCACCAGGGCCGGTATGTGCGCCCCGAGGTACCCGAACGGGGCCCTGGCGTAGACGGCGAACGGTACGCCATGCTTGAGCCCGATGTCCCCCGTGAGCACGAGGAGGGCCCACACGACTATGTTTCCGACGATGACCGTGATCAGTATCATCATCGGAGACAGCGCCGGGTAGACCTGCGACCCGGCGATAAAGGAGACGAGCTGCACGTACAACGCCACCGAGATCATAAAGAAACCCCACGACCCGATCGTCCGCTGGGCGGGCGCGGTGGGCATTATGTCCCTGCCTTTGAGGCTCAGGCCCCTCGCGCCGGCTTCTTCGTCGTGGGAAAATTCGGTGCTGCCTCTTTCACCGGTCATCTCTCTGCGCTCCTTTCGCGCCTCTGTCCACCATCTCCTGACGGCCCGGTCGCCACGAACCGGCCGTGGTCCGTGGATCCCACCAGCTCTCCGTCCCGCACCACCACTTCCCCCCTCACGATGGTGGTCTTCGGCCTCCCTTTCATCTGGAATCCCTCGAACGGGCTGTAGTCGGTCCGCATGTGGGTGTCTTCCGCCCACAATATCCATGTCTCGTCCGGGTCGAAGAGCACGAGATCAGCGTCGGAGCCGACCGCCACCGTCCCTTTGGCCGGGTAGACGTCGAGCATCCTGGCCATGTTCGTCGAGGTCAGCGCGACAAACTCCGGCGGCGTGAGCCGCCCGGAGCCCACGCCCTCTGAGAACAGGACGACGTTCTTCGTCTCCACCCCCGGAAGGCCGTTCGGAATCTTCGTAAAATCTGCCGGGAAGCGGCTCTTTTGCTCCGTGTCGTAGCCGCAGTGGTCGCTGTTGACCACCTGGATAAGGCCGTCCTCGATGAGATTCCACAGGACCTCGGCGTCCGCTCCAGAACGGAGTGGCGGGCTGCAGACGTAGTTTCTGCCGCCTTCTCCCTCGTAGAGACCGGAGGTAAGGCTCAGGTAGTGCGGGCAGGTCTCCGCTTTAAGGGGCAGCCCTTTCTCTCGCGCGTACCGAAGCACCTCGCTCGCCTCGCCGGCGCTGACGTGCACGAAGTAGGTGGGGCATCCCGTTTCTTCGACAAGGGTCGCAATCGTCCACATGGCGGTCACCTCGGAGCTGTTCGGATGCGCCCTTACGTGTGCCAGCGGAGAGCCGGTCCCGGCGGCCGACTCCCGGTCCACGAGGTGGTCGATGATGCCCGGATCCTCGGCATGGATCAGCGCGGTGCCGCCATGCTGCACTAGCTTCCCCATGACCGCCCGGATCTCTCCGGAGGAGAGCATCAACCGGTCCTTGTAGACCATGAACATCTTGACCGTGCCAACCCCGCGTTCTAGCAGCCGGGGCACCTGTTCGATGGACTCTTCATCGGCCCTGACGAGGCAACCGTGGAAGGAGTAGTCGACGTAAGCGTCCCCTTCGGCCTCGGAGAGCTTGCGCTCTAGAGCCTCTAGCGGAGACTCTCCGGGATTCGGTATGGCGAAGTCCACGACCGTCGTCGTGCCGCCGTGGGCCGCGGCCTGGGTCGCGTCGGAGAACCCGTCGTTGGTCACGAACTCTCCGAGAGGCATGTTGACGTGGACGTGGGCGTCGATGAAGCCCGGGAAGACGTACAGCCCCGAGGCGTCGATCTCCTCCCTGGCGTCCATGGGCCGTCCCGGTTGCCCCAGACAGGAGACCTTGCCGCCGAGGACACCGACGTCCATCTCCAAGGTGGCGTCGGCCAGCACCACAGTCCCGTTACGTATGACCAGATCCAACATCCCTTCCCCCTCTGACCTTCTACTCGAGTACGAGTCTCTTTAGATCCTCGATGTGGTGCTGCATGGCCCTGGCGGCCGCCTCGCCATCTCCCCTCTGAATGGCGTCCACTACGGTTTCGTGTTCCCGTATCTGATCTTCTCTGGCGTTGCGGTTCTCGAGGATCTTCTTGTTGATGAGAGCCCAAAGGGGGTGGCTCGTAGCCTCGACGAGGTTGCCGACCACTTCGGAGAGGACCTCGTTGTTGCTGGCCTCGGCGAGCGCCTCGTGGAAAGCCAGACCAAGCTCGTAGAACTCCTCGACACGATCTTCGTCTCCTACGATTAGCTTCATCTGCTCGCCGATCTCGTAGGTTCTCTTGAAGGCTCGCTCGTCGATCGTTCCTTCTTGCCACTTTCTCGCGACGAGATCGGCCACGTTGCTCTCGACGGCCGATCTCGCCTCGAGCAGATCGAACGGCGATACCATCTTCGACAAACTCAGCGTCTCCAGGGAGGCCGGTTTGCCAACTACAAACGTTCCCTGTCCTATGCGAATCTCGACCACCCCGAGCAACTCCAGAACGATTAGAGCCTCACGGACCGAAGGACGGCTGACGCCCATCTGCGTCGCCAGCTCCCTCTCGGAGGGCAGCTTGGTGCCGCGCGGTAACCTACCATCCCCGACACGTTCCATGATCTGGTCGGCGATCTGCAAGTAGAGCTTTTTCGGTTCGATTCTTCGAAAATCCATGCCAATCCCCTTCAACGCTCCAGTCACGATAGCGAGATCTGGTCAAGTTATCAAGTGGCCTTACCAGTAAGAAGCGAGGAGGCACCTTCTTGTGGTCTGTATTGTGCCGAGGCTTCATGTTTTGTACCTGGAGAACCCTGGGCTTGCGGAAGCCGTCGGAGGAGCACGGTCCTTTTTCAAAGACGTCCTGGGAGTGCCCTACTGGTCCGCCAGAAACATCCCGTAAGTACCAGGACCGCAAAAGAAATCGTCGAACTATTGCGGTACCTGGCGTCTGCCGGATGCCATAGCATTCCCGCGGAGGCACACGAAAGAGAGGAGCGTGGATGGACACGCAGCAGCACGAATACCTCAAGGTACCGGAGGTGGCGACGGTCCTTCGGATCGCGCGCAGCCGTGCCTACGAGCTGGTAGCAGACGGGGAGATCCCATCTGTCAGGATCGGTCGCAGCGTCAGGGTGAGTCGCACGGAACTCGACAGGTGGCTGGAAGAGCAACGGCAGCCGCACGTGAAGCGGAGCTACCCTCACCTGTAGAAATCTTCGATGCTGCAGACCATCATAGACTGATACAACCGTGACCAGAAATTCCGTGTCATCTTGGATAGCGGAGACGTTAAATTTTGTTAACGAAGGCTTGCGCGGGCGGGCGGCCATTCTTGAGCCGGGCATCCAATTCCGTTCGATAGTAGAGGGTGCTGGCGCTTGGGCAAGTAGCGCCTGGGCACGCTGTTGGAAAGCGGTAAGTTACTGCAACTGTACTGCAACCGGGCCGGTACGGACGCGTACCCGGCGGACAAATCAACTCCGCAAAAACACCAATAACCCCATATATAAGCCAGATTACCAGACAGACTAGTATGGGCTGGGATCAACCAGTTCAGACTCTTAATCTCTAGGTTCCAGGTTCGAGTCCTGGGCGGCTCACTTTCTGGATTTCAGCACGCTGAGGCCTCCGGCCTCTCTTTCAGCCTATTGCCGTTCGGGGCCGGGACACGCATCATACGGAATCCGGGTTTAGACTATGCGCATGCCAAAGAGACTACAATTGTCGCCTCATGCGAGCACGGAAGAGTTGGAGCACCGCTACAGGAAGGCCAAAGATCCCGTCGAACGCTCT
>JALZNL010000548.1 GCA_030857715.1 Actinomycetota bacterium
GGCGAACCTGATGGGCCAAGCCGAGATAGAGCGCCTCTTGCGGGAGAACATGCGGCAAGAAGAGGAGACGGCCAAGACCGCCGAGAAGAGCGCCGAGAAGCTGCTCCGGAAGGCCATGGGGAAAGAAGAGGAAGGTCTCATGGACAAGGCCAAGGACAAGCTCACCGGTCAGTAAGCCACGCGGCTTGCGGGAAAGAGGCCGGGGTCCCTTATCGGGGCTCCGGCATTTGTGCGGCGAAGACCTTAACACGCCGATCCCGCCGAACGTGCTGAAGGTGAAAGTGGGAAGTCGTGGCCGTTTTCGAGGCCGCCCCAAAAGTCCGAGCCGCCGGCGCTCTGCCCTCTCCGCCTTCAGCTCCGCTATCAGCCGCTCACGCTCCGCCTGCATGGTACTCTCTGTCCGCTTCGTAAGCTCCAGGCATCCGAGTTGGTACTGCAGGTCTTCTACCCTCAAAGAACACCCCTTCCACGCACTCGGGTGAATAAAGGGATGATGGCGCCGAGGGACCCGGGGCTTAGGAGGTGAAACCTCGCCACAGAGTCCGGGGCGCATAGCGGGACCAAGGCCGACGTGTACGTCGCGACCACGACGCACCTCAATAGGGGTAAGCTTGCTTCTACTGGCAACGACGTAGTAGGAGGGGGAGGAAAAGTGGACCTCGCAACCATAGCGTAAACGGTTTCCGCTGTTGGCACCGTGCTTCTCGCGGCCCTGTTCGGCTATCAGGTGACGGTTTTCAAGAAGCAAGTGGCGGTCAACCGTGGCACCCTTAACGAGATGCGGGAGGGCCGCACCACCCACGAACGTCCCCAGGTCGTGATCACCGCGGAGTACCGCCACGGCACCCTCGTCGAGGTCGTCATCTCCAGAATAGGGCTCGAAGCACTCCTATCCCGGCAACCACTCCCGATCGGCGAGCGTCAGCCCAGGGTGGTCCCCCTGCTCAAGGGGCTGGGCATGAGATTGAGATACTGGACTTCGCCGGTCAGAGGGCCAAGCAGGACTTGCGGAGGGAACTACCGCCGGCATACGCACTAGCGTGCCTAGCCGCCCTCTTTCGCCCGCTCCCGCCGCTCGGGCGCGGGATTGCCGCGATGACGACCAGCATGCTGGGACTGACGGCGGTCCTTGGCGGGCTCGGTTGGCTGCTGAAGCGCCGAATGTAGCAAGAATGACGAGCGGCACCGCGCCGACGGCACCCGTCTCCGGACCACGGATCATCCACCGGGCACCGTTTCGAAAGCTCGGCCTCCTGGCGGCACAGTTTAGGAAATGCCCGTAGCGTCGGCCAGGAGGCGGGCGGCCACGACCACCATGAAGATCGCGAAGCCGCGTCGGACCGTGACCTCGGGCATGAGGTCCCTTAGGCGCACCCCCAGCCATGCGCCGACCACCGAGCCGACGATCAGGGGCGGCAGGCTGCCGAGGCCCCCGAAACCGGTCGCAACGTACCCGGCCCCGCCCACGATGCCGACGAACAGCACGACGGCCAGGCTGGTCGAGATGGCCGCCTTGGTCCGCAGCCCGTACCCCCCGATCATCAGGGGGACCAGAGCCACCGTGCCCCCGATTCCCACCAACCCCCCCATGGTCCCGATCCCGACCCCGGCGAGGAGGGCCAGAGGGAGCGGTATCCTTTTGGCGCCGTCCCCGCAGTCACGACCGCCACGAAACATCGGGTAGGCGAGCGCCAGGAAGACCACGGCGAAGGCCACCTGCACGACCTCCTGCGGAGAGACGCGGGCCACGGCCACCCCGATCAGCGACGAGGGGGCCACCGTCGAGGCGAAGAGCGCCGCCACCCGCCAGTCGACCGGGTCCTCGCTCCGGGCGCTGCGCACGGTGCCCGAAAGGGAGCCGAAGATCATGACTACCAGACTGGCGGCGACGGCGTCCTCGATCCGCCAGCCCGCAACGTAGACCAGCGCGGGCACGAAGACGCTCCCGCCGCTGACCCCAACCAGGCCGGAGAGCAGCCCGCCCAGAAGCCCCAAAGCCGCCAGTATCAGGAGGTGCACGGTGTCCATCGCCCAATTCTAGCCCCGTTCTTCCGGCCCCGCCGGTCGGGAGGCCCCACGGGAAGAGGTTTCACCGAAGCGGGGGGCATGAGAGGCCCTCGCCGGCTCCGAGCGGTTCGCGATCCGAGCGGCACTATTTCCCGCGTGCCTCGGCTGCGGCCTCCGAAGGACCGTTCCGCGGCGGCGCTTCTCGCCATCCTTGTTCCGGCTATAAGCCACGCATATTACGGCGAGATGTGTGGCGCGCCGACTGTACGAGACCGGTTTCGTAGGCGAGGACGACCGCTTACATGCGATCTCGCAGACCGAGCCTGGTGAGGATGCGTTCCATGTCGGTCCGGACCGGCGTCTCCCCGTCATCTCCGTCACGTAAAGTTCTGCGGCGATCTCGGCGTTGGAGATCCCGCGCCACGAGCTTGACTACGCGGGCCTGCCGCCCTTCTATTGGGCGGCTCGGGGGGTGGAAGCGGCTCCACAACCTTCCAAATCTCGTCGGTCACGATTCGTTTAGCCAGGCTTCCTCCTTGCCACATCCGGTTTTGTAGAGACAGCTAACCAGCGGAGCTCGTGATACCTTGATAATCTAGATTGGG
>JALZNL010000549.1 GCA_030857715.1 Actinomycetota bacterium
GTCCGAGCAAGACCTCCTGCCGGGGTACGAGGAGTGGCTGGAGCGCCTTTCGGCCACCTACAATGCCGTAGCTTATTGCTGCCGTTATCGCCTGCGGGACCGCGTAGCCGCCGAGTGCGTTAGCGCCGAGGTCGTAGCGGAGATGCTGGCGCGCCCGAAGGTGTTCGGGTACTACGGTCTACCGTTCTCCGGACAGATCGGCCGCCTGGCCGAGCCCAGGATCGCCCGAGCCCGCCAGGGAACGCCGGTGGTGGTGGGCGATTCGGACTGGGAAGAGCTTTTCGCCCGCCTCCGTGGCATCTCGAAAGAGTACCAGGAGGTATTCGTACTGACCTGCATCGAAGGTCATGCGGATCCGGAGATCGCCGCCGCGCTGGGCTGCGACGAAGATACAGCGAAGCTCCGGCGGGAGAACACTATGAGCCTGCTCAGGGAACTCTCCGAGAGCGTAGTCGCGCCGAACAAACGCGAGCAGGCCGACGACGAGGATGAACATTAATCCACGTATGTCCTTCGTCTCCGTTCCAGCCCGGAATACGAAACGAAAGAAGGAAAATTCATGGCTATAAAAGCGTTGCCCGTTACCGTCATAACCGGGTTTCTCGGGTCAGGCAAGACTACCTTGCTGAACAGGATCCTCACGGAAGCGCACGGGCAGAAGATCGCGGTAATCGTAAACGAGTTCGGGGAGATAGGCATAGACAACCAGCTCATCGTCGGGGACACCGAAGAGGATATTTTCGAGATGAACAACGGCTGCATCTGCTGCACCGTGCGGGGGGATTTGATCAAGACCCTGGGCGACCTCTATACCCGCAGGAAGGAAGGCTCCACCGAGTTCGACCGGGTCGTTATTGAGACGACCGGCCTCGCCGACCCGGCCCCGGTCATCCAGACGTTCTTCGCGGACTCGAAGATCCAGAAACGCTATTACCCCGACGCCGTCATCACGGTGGTCGACAGCAAACACATCGAGCAACACCTCGATGAGGGACAAGAAGCGGTGGAGCAGATCGCGTTCGCGGACCTGGTACTCCTGAACAAGACGGACCTCGTATCATCCGAGCGCCTCTCCGAGTTGGAAGACCGCATAAGGAAGATCAGCGCCACCACCCGCATGGTCAGGACGGAAAATTCCCGGATTCCCATAGACGAGATCCTCGACATCCACGCCTTCGACCTATCCCAGAAGCTCGAGATAGACCCGACGTTCATGGAGCCTGAGTACCCATTCGAGTGGGCCGGCATCTACTCCCTCCCGTCCGGCGAATACGAGCTTGTCCTCCAAAAAGGCCCCGACCCGTCGATGAGCGTCGTTCTGGCGCCGGTCGAGGCGGCTAGCCCCGGCGCGTTGGAGACCGCCCGGGATCCCGCCATGCTCGCCTTCTCCGACGAGGAGAACGGACTCGGAACCGGCGGGACCCTGAAACCCGACGGGCGGCTCTACCGGCTGGACCTCGAGCCACGAGAGGAGTGGTTCGAGGTAAAGATAGAGCGTCCGGGCGACTACGCGCTCTTCACCGAACACCGTCCCGAGGAGTTCGAGGCCGAGCTTCGGGGTCCCGATGGCCCACTCGCCCCGGTCTTGCAACACGAGTACAAGCCCGAGCACGAGCACGACGAGTCGGTGACGTCCGTGGGCCTGCGGGAGGAAGTCCCTCTGGAGCGGATGCGGTTCCAGTACTGGTTGCAAACTCTCCTCGAAACCAAAGGACAGGACATCTTCCGGTTCAAGGGTGTGCTGAACGTCAAGGGGATGGACCAGCGGGTCGTGGCGCAGGGAGTTCACATGATCTCCAGCATGACCCTGGACAGGCCGTGGGAGGACGACGAACCCCGCATCAGCGAGATGGTGTTCATCGGTCGAAATCTGGACGCGGACGAGTTGCGGAGCGGGATCTCGGGCTGCCGCATCAGGACCGAAGTCAAGCAGCGCTAACAGTCCGCGCCCTGCCGGGAGACGACCATCGGGAGGAGGGCCGATTGACGGAGCATGAAACGGTACTCACCGGAGGGGTGGACGCGGTACTCCTTCTTGGGAGGAGCGGCCATCAGGGGGCGGTGGGGGAGGGGATAGAATCCCTGGCCGAAGCGGTGCGGGCGACCGGACGCTACGCGGCGGTTCACGTGACCGTAGCTGAGAGTGGTTTCGTCTCGCTGCCGGACGGACTCGAAGCCTGCGTCCGGGCCGGGGCGCGCAAAATACTGGTGATCCCGGTGTTCTTCGGGCGGGACCGGTCCCTGATCCACTGGCTCTCCAAAGCTGCTTTGCGCTGGTCTAGGGATCGAGGAGGGCCGGTGACGGAGGTGGTCTTCGCCCGCGCGATCGGGGAGTACCCTGCCCTCGGGGAGGCCGTGATCCGGGCTGTGGCCGACGCGGAAGCGGAAGAACCCACGCGCGCGGACGACTTCCAGAGCCTGGAAGACCCCCCGGCCTGATCCGAGATACCGCCCCAGGATCGGCACGTGCTCGCCTGCATGGGGCCGCGCTGCACCTCGCGGAGCGCGGGCGGACTCTACCTGCATCTCCACAGGCGCCTGCGGGATCGGGGACTCTGGGGCCGAAGCGGCGTGCACACCGCCCAGACCGGCTGCCTCTCCCCCTGCAAC
>JALZNL010000550.1 GCA_030857715.1 Actinomycetota bacterium
TCCCTGTAGTCGGTCACACCTTACCCGCTTCCAGGTTGGCGGTGAAGGCCTTCGCCTCGTGGATGGCGACGTTCGCTTCGAGGGCCACGGGTATCAGGTTGTTCACCACGTCGCCCTTGACGAGGCCGTTCGGCCCCCAATGGTAAGGGAGGCCGATGGTGTGGATCTTGCGCCCGTCCATGTTGTAGACGGGGATGCGGTCGGTGACCAGCGCCCGGCAGTGGATCTTGCCGCGGCTCGTGGAGACGGTGACGAAGTCCGCGTTGTCGACGCCCACCTCGCCGGCGAGGGTCGGGCTGATCTCACAGAAAAGCTCCGGCTGGAGCTCCGAGAGCCACGGCAGCCAGCGGCTCATCGCCCCGCTGGTGTGGTGCTCGGTGAGCCTGTAGGTCGTCACGACGTGCGGGTACTTCGGGTCCATCGGTTTGTTGTACGGGTTGTCGGGCCGGTCGAAGAGCCTGGCGGTCGGGGTGTACTGGACCTTGTCGTAGAGCAGGTTCGGCACGGGCGACTCGACGGGCTCGTAATGGATGGGCAGCGGCCCGTCCTTGAGGCCGACCGGCGCGAAGAGCCAGCCCTTGCCGTCGCCCTGCATGATGAAAGGCCCGTCGCCGGGGATGGCGTCAACACCTTTCGCATCGGGGTCGGGACGGTAGTCCGGCCGTTTGTCGGCCTGGAAGTCGGGGATGTCGAGGCCTGTCCACTTCCCCTGCTCCTCGTCCCACCACACGTACTTCTTTCTCTCGCTCCAGGGCTTGCCCTCGGGGTCGGCAGAGGCGCGGTTGTAGAGGATGCGCCTGTTCGCCGGCCACGCCCAGCCCCACTCGGTGGCGGCGTTGGGCTGCTCGGTCCAGGGCTTGCGCCGGCGGGCCTGGTTCACGCCGCCGGCCATGACACCAGAGTAGATCCAACCCCCACAAGCCGTCGAGCCGTCGTCCTTGAGCGCGGCGAAGCCGGCCACGGGCGAGCCGTCGGCGACGTTGTAGCCGTTGACCTCCCTGGTGATGCTCTCAATGTTGGGCTCGTCGTGCTCGCCCTCCACAGGATAGTCCCAGGTCATCGCCTGGATGAGCGCGTCGCGCTCGTCGGCCGAATCCTTGTAGAGATCCTTGATCCTGCGCCCCAGATGGTAGACGAACCACGCGTCGCTCCTGGCATCGTCCGGCGGCTCGACGGCCTTGTCGTGCCACTGGAGCATGCGCTGGGTCTGGGTGAAGGAGCCGTCTTTCTCCGCGACGAGGGCGGCGGGGATAAAGAAGACCTCCGTTGCGCACTCCTCGGGCTTTACGCCGTCCATCTTCCATGCCGTGGCGGTCTCTATCTCGTAGGCATCAACGACGACGAGCCATTCGAGCGCCCGCAGAGCGTCGCGGGCGAGGTTGGCGTGCGGCCCGCCGACGGCGAAGTTCTGGCCGAAGTTGAAGGCGCCCTTCACCTCGCGATCCTTCATCGCCATGATCGAGGGGTAGTAGGAATGGTCCCCGTTTATGCGTGGGAAGCGGTCGAAGAGAGCGCCCTCTTCCGCATCGAACGCCTCCCCGTACCAGGCCTTCATCAGGCTCGTGGCGTACTTGGGGAAGTTGGCGAGCCAGCCGGTGCTGGCCGTCCCGTCTTCGATGTAGTCCCGCCAGGTGTCGTTGTCCTTGTTGGCGTCAGGCATCCCGAGGTAGCCTGGCAGGATATTGTAGAGGGTGGCGATGTCCGTGGAGCCCTGGATGGTGGCGTGGCCTCGCAGGGCCATGATGCCGCCGCCCGGACGTCCGATGTTGCCGAGCAGGAGCTGCAGGATGGCGGCGGTCCGGATGAGCTGGACGCCCTTGGAGTGCTGGGTCCAGCCGACCGCGTAGCAGATCGCGGTGGTCTTCTCGCGCCCGGAGTTCTCGCTGATGAGCTCGGCGACCTTCTGGAAGGCTTCGCGCGGGGTGCCGCAGACCTTCTCGACCATCTCGGGGGTGTACTTGGCGAAGTGGCGCTTGAGGATCTGGAAGACGCACCGTTCGTGCTGGAGCGTCATGTCCGTCGGGCGCGGCTGGTCCGGGGGCATCTCGCTCTGCCCGCCGGACTCGCCGACGACGTTGCCCTGGCTCCCGCCGACGGCGGCGTAGTCGATCGGGTGGCCCTCGTAGCGCCAGCTCGACGGGTCGTACCGGGTCTTCTCCTCGTCCCAGCCCGAGAAGAGCCCCGTCGCCCCCGCGTCCTCGAAGTCCTCGGAGACTATCGTTGCCGCGTTCGTGTAGGTCTTGACGTACTCCTCGAAAAACTCGTCGTTCTGGAGGACGTAGTTGATGAGCCCGCCCAGGAACGCGATGTCCGTGCCGGGGCGTATAGGGGCGTAGACGTCGCACAGGGCGCTCGTCCGGGTGAAGCGGGGGTCTATGTGGATCAGCTTCGCCCCGTTCTTCTCCTTGGCGATCATGGGATGGCGGAACCCGACCGGGTGCGCCTCGGCCATGTTGGAACCTTCTATGAGGATGCAATCGGAGTTCTGGAGGTCCTGCAGGGAGGTGGTGGCGCCGCCCCTACCGTACGTGATGCCCAGACCGGGCACCGTGGAGGAGTGTCATATGCGGGCCTGGTTCGTTATCCGCGTAAAGCCCATCGAGTGGAAG
>JALZNL010000551.1 GCA_030857715.1 Actinomycetota bacterium
ACCCGCCCGCGCCGCGAGCGCGAAGAACCTCCAACCCAGGCGATAGTGGAGCGTCGAAGGATCACGGTCAACGAAACCGCTCTCGGTAAGCGTCTTTAGCGTCCGCGATACCTGACTCTTCTCCCGTCCGATGAGGGCGGCGACCCGCACAACCCCCAAACCTCCGTTCTCGACCGCTTCCTCGCCGCCAAGAACTATCAATATGGCAAGTTCCCTTCGAAGGTTCGCTTCTCTCACTCCCACCACCCGTACAAGTATCACATACACCACACTAGCACGCAATCGGTGTTGCTGTATACGCATCCGCTGGCGTCACGGCGAGTGAGGCGCCTCGTGGCGGGCGTCTCGTCGTGTCCTATAAGCGGCTGGTTAAAGCTCGCTCCTGTACTCTACGTTCTGCTGACGCAGGGCCGGGTCGGAGCCGAGGAAGGCGTGCTTGGACATGTCCTCGGAGTAGCGGCTCGCGGGTGGCGTGCGGCCCAGAGCTTCGGCCATGCTTCGGATGTGATGCGGGGCCGCGCCGCAGCAGACGCCGAAGTAGCGCACTCCCAGGTCGTAGGCCTCGCGGGTGAAGTCCGAGATCTCGTAGCGGTTGCAGGTGAACGGGTCGAGCGCCGTCGGGAACGGCCTACCCGAAAGCGGATCCTCGTAGGCGGGATCTCGCAGGGATTGGAAGCTCGGCTCCTCGGGGTGGGTGCGGTAGGGAACCGGCAAAGCCGCCACGGGCACGTTTACCACCGGCACGACCTCCTCCAGGAGCGGCATCATGGTCCTGGGACCCCGGATGCAGTTCAGCCCGACGACGTCCGCTCCGGCGTCCGCAAGCCGCTTGCAGGACTCGGCCGCGGACCATCCCTCCCGCGTCTCCGGCGCCTGGTGAAAGGCGAGCGTGATCACGGCGGGCAGTCCCGCCTGCTTGATGACCTCAAGGGCGATCAGGGCCTCCTCGGCGTAGCTGAACGTCTCTCCGATGACGAAGTCCACCCCGGCCTCGACGGCCCATCCCACCTGCTCCTCGAACATCGCCCCGGCCTGGCGGGCGGCCTCCTCGTTCCCGGACTCGTAGACGTTCGTGTTGCAGATATTCCCGGCGAAGAGCGTACCGGTCTCTTGTGCGACGTCTTTAGCGAGTTTGAGGGCCTGGCGATTGATCTTCTCCAGCGCATCCTCCTTGCCGATGACCCGGAGCTTCTCGCGGTGGGCGTAGTAGGTGAACGCCTCGACCACGTCCGACCCCGCGTGGACGAACTGGCGGTGGAGCTGCGTGACCTCCTCGGGGTGGTCCAGCACGACCTCGGGCACGAACGCCCCGGCCTGGAGGTGACCCCTGCGCTCCAGCTCGAAGAGGTACCCTTCGGCGCAGATTACCGGTCCTTCAGCCAGCCGTTCGAGTAGACCCAACCGTCGTTCGCTGGTGCTCATCAAGCTCCTCCTTTTGGCTCCGTGGGAAGGGGGCGCTCATACGGTAGGGCCTTCCGGCGTTGTAGTGGGAGAAGCTGAACCGTTCGAGCAGTCCCCGCGGTCCGTCCGGCGACTTCCCGGCCACCGGCGTTCCGAGCCTTGCCTGCTTTCATGCTCGTCGTCTCTTTCGAGAGGTACACGTCCCATCCTTCGCGCCAGCTAATGCGCAATATAGACCGTTGCCCGCGTAACATAAAGCGATCAGCGGCCGATCTTCGCCCCCTCGGGCGGGGTATGTGCGATCCAGGGGCTGTCGAACCAGTGCCCAAATCTTCCCTAGCGATGGACGGCTATGAGGCTCATGGCCTCCTGGCGGGTGCGCTCGTCCTCGGCGTATATGCCCCGCACGGCGCTGGTGACGGTTACGCTCCCCGGTTTCTGCACCCCTCGCACCGTCATGCAGAGGTGGTCGGCCTCCACGACGACGATAACGCCCCTGGCTCCCAACTCTTCGTGCAAAGCGTCGGCGATCTGCGTGGTCAGGCGCTCCTGGAGCTGGGGCCTGCGAGAGTAGCCCTCCACCACCCGGGCCAGCTTGGATAGGCCTGCGACCCTCTCGTTCGGTATGTAACCCACGTGGGCCTTGCCGACGAACGGCAGGAGATGATGTTCACAAACCGAGGCCAACGCTATGTCCCTGATGAGGACCATCTCGCGATGGTCCTCCTGGAATCCCACGCCCAGGTGCCGGGTGGGGTCCTCACCCAGCCCGGCGAAGAGGAACTCGTAGGCCTCGGCGACGCGCCGGGGCGTGCCCCTCAGGCCTTCTCGTTCCGGGTCCTCCCCTATGGCGGCCAGTATCTCCCGGACAGCGCGCTCGATCCGAGGCCCGTCTACCCGGTGGTCCGAGGGGAAGGATACTTCCAACTTTGTGTCAGCTCCACGGGAAGGGCGAGTTGCTCGTGGGGTGCAATTCTCCGGTCTCGTAGCGGGAGAAGCGGAACGGTTCGAGCAGTTCCTGCGGTTCATCCAGCAGCTCCCCGGCTACCAGCGCGCCGACCCCGATCATCTTGTAGCCGTGGTTGGAGTCGGCGATGACGTAGGCGTTCTGCCTGAAGGTGTCGAAGACGGGGAAGCTGTCCGGGGTGAAGCACCCGATCCCGCCCGAAGGCTCCCTGGAGAAGAGGTAGCTCTTGCCC
>JALZNL010000552.1 GCA_030857715.1 Actinomycetota bacterium
GCATCACCGCCCGCGCCTTCGCCCGCGCCCTCGTCCAGGGCTCCCTCGCCAGAGTCCCCAAATCGACCCGAACCGCCGCCCTCATAACCGGCGTCGAACCCGGACGCCCCATGGCCGATGCCTCCGTTATAGCCCGCGAACTCTGGCGCTTCGGCCTCAGAGACGTGGTCCTGACCTCCCTCCCCAAGGACGCCCCGGTCCGCGTCTGGATCCCTTAACACCCCGTAAATCATCTTTTTTGCTCCCCTCTTGACCCACACGGTCTATCTGTGTACCATTGTGTCATAAATACAAGACAATGATACAGAAAAGGGATGGAGCATAGCGGTCTGGATCGACATAGACCCACGGAGTGGGGTTCCGATCTACATCCAGCTCGTGGCCCAGGTGCGCCACGCGGTCGAGGTCGGCGGCCTGGGTCCGGGCGAGAAGTTGCCGACCGTGCGGGGGCTCGCGGAGGAACTCTCGATAGCGCCCAACACCATAGTCAAGGCGTACAACGAGCTCCAGAGGGAGGGCCTCGTGGAGAGCCGTGCCGGGGTCGGGACCGTGGTGGCCGAGGGCGTGGCGGAGATAGCCAGGGGGCGCAAAAGGGAGGCGGTCTTCGGGCGGTTGCGGGTCCTTGTGCGAGACGCGGCGGCGCTTGGCATAACAGAGGATGACCTGTGGGAGCGTCTGGATCTCGAGTTCGAGCGTATACGGAGGGAGGAAGGGTGATGACTGACGCGCGGGTGGAGAGGGTGACCTCGGCGGCGGTGCCGCTGCTCGGCGCGTTGTGGATCTTCCAGTCTAGGGCTTACTGAACGAGACGGTCAGAACCGTCTCAGTTCCCCGTCAATCTCCTGCGGATGGAGGCCGGGAGGGGCTGCTGCGACGGTGGGGTTTCCAGACCGGGACGCTGCTCTGTACGGACCTCTGACCCTCGGTACAGGGAACCCGCCGCTGCCGGTAAACTCAGCATAATGACTACGTCCCTGGCAGAGTCACAGGCAGCCGGGCCGGCATCCGTTAAGGATGGACGGTTCGCACCCAGCCCCACCGGCCCGCTCCACGTCGGAAACGTCAGGACCGCGCTGCTGGCGTGGCTCTTCGCCCGCTCGGCCAACGCACGCTTCCTGATGAGGGTGGAGGACCTCGACCGCTCGCGGGTGCGGCCGGGCATCGAGGGAGGGCAACTCGACGACCTCCGCGCCGTCGGACTGGACTGGGACGGTCCGGTCGTCCGCCAGTCGGAGAGGATGGGACTCTACGAGGAAGCCATCGCCCGGCTCGACGCCGAAGATTTGGTCTACCCTTGCTACTGCACCCGCAAGGAGATCCGGGCCGCCGCCTCCGCCCCGCACGGCATCTCCGCCTCCGACCGCTACCCCGGCACCTGCCGCGAACTGACGAAGGCCGAACGCGCCGAACGGGAGGCCGCCGGACGACCGCCCGCCTTGCGGGTGCGGGCTGAAGGCATGCGGATCGCGTTCGAGGACCGCCTGCTGGGGCACCACGAGGGAGAGACGGACGATTTCATCGTCCGGCGCAACGACGGGACTCCCGCGTACCAGCTCGCCGTGGTCGTGGACGATGCGGACCAGGGCATCGGGGAAGTGGTGCGGGGCGCGGACCTGGCGGACTCAACGCCGCGCCAGATCCTCCTGTACAGGCTGCTCGGCCTGCCGGTCCCCCGCTACGCCCACGTCCCCCTCGTGCTCGGACCGGACGGCCACCGCCTCGCCAAGCGTCACGGGGCCGTCACGCTCGAAGACCGCGCTGCGCAAGGGGATGGACCGGAGGAGATGCTGGCGTGGATGTCCCTATCCCTCGGCCTGGCCGAACCCGGGGAGAAGCCGAGCATGGATGACGTGCTCGCCCGTTTCGACCCCGGCCGGATCCCGCGGGAGCCGACCGTCTGGTCCCCCGACACTTGAACGTCCTGTGGTAAGTTGTCCCGGCGGCGTGGCCCTGACGGTGGAAGAGGAGACCAGATGGACGTTACCCCCAGCCTAGACAAGCTGCAGGCCGAGATAGAAGAGAGGTTCGGAGAGAGGATCTCCGCCCTGCGCCGGGACATCCACCGACAGCCGGAGCTCGGCTTCGACACGGAGAAGACCGCCCAGAAGGTGCTCGACGCGCTGGAGGGGCTGCCGCTGGAGATCCAGACCGGCGTCGCCCAGAACGGCATAGTGGCGACTCTGGCGGGCGAAGGGGAAGGCCCCGTGGTCGGGCTACGGGCTGACATGGACGCACTCCCGATCACTGAGGAGACCGACCTCCCGTTCGCCTCTGAGGTCGAGGGCAAGATGCACGCCTGCGGCCACGACGGGCACACGAGCATGCTCGTCGGCGCCGCCTACGCGCTCTCCGGGATGCGGGACCGGCTGAACGGGACCGTGAAGTTCTTCTTCCAGCCGGCCGAAGAGGGCGGAGGAGGTGGGCGGGTCATGGTCGAGGAGGGTGCGGCCGATGGGCTTGACTTCATCTTCGCGCTGCATCTTTGGCCGGGGTTGCCTTTCGGGACCGTGGCCACCAAGGCGGGCGCGATCATGGCCGCCGCCGACGCCTTCGAGATGGAGGTCCGGGGCACCGGGGGACACGGCGCGAT
>JALZNL010000553.1 GCA_030857715.1 Actinomycetota bacterium
AGGTTGTGGGCTATGACGGGGAGCATGACGTTTAGCTCGAAGTTGCCGCTGGCGCCGGCGAGGGCGACGGTGGCGTCGTTGCCGATCACCTGCGCGCTGACCATCGCGGCGCTCTCGGCTATGACGGGGTTGACCTTGCCCGGCATGATGGAGGAGCCTGGCTGCACCTCGGGGAGGGCTATCTCGGCGAGGTTGGCCCGTGGACCGGCTCCCAAGAAGCGGACATCGTTGGAGATCTTGAGGAGGCTTACGGCGACGGTCTTGAGGGCGCCGCTGGCGAAGACGGCAGCATCCATCGCGCTCTGGGCCTGGAAGTGGTTCTCGGTCTCCCGGATTTCCACACCGAAGCGCTCGCCCAGGCGCTCGCACACTTTATTTGCGAACTCGGGATGGGTGTTGACGCCGGTGCCGACGGCGGTGCCGCCGAGGGCGACCTCGGCGAGGTCTTCGCAGGCTTTTTCTATCCTCTGGATGCCGCGGTCTATCTGGCCGGCGTAGCCGAGGAACTCCTGGCCGAGGCGGATCGGGGTCGCGTCCTGCAGATGCGTCCTCCCGGTCTTGACCACGTCGTCGAACTCGATGGCCTTGTCCCCGAGGGCGTCGCGCAGCTTGTGGAGCGCGGGCAGGAGGTCTCTCTCTATGGAGATGAGGGCCGCGAGGTGGATGGCGGTCGGGATGACGTCGTTTGAGGACTGGCCGCGGTTGACGTGGTCGTTGGGGTGGACGGGGTCCTTGGAGCCGAGCTCTCCGCCCAGGACCTGCACGGCCCGGTTGGAGATGACCTCGTTGGCGTTCATATTGGTCGAGGTCCCGGAGCCGGTCTGGAAGATGTCGAGGACGAAGTCTTTATCTAGGGTTCCTTCGACGACCTCTTCGGCCGCTGCGACGATAGCGTCCCTGAGGTACGCATCGAGGCCGCCGAGCTCGTGGTTGACGTTGGCGGCCTCTAGCTTGATGGCGCCGAGGGCCTCTATGAAGCGTCGAGGAAACCGGATACCGCTTATGGGGAAGTTGTCCAGGGCGCGGCGGGTCTGGGCGCCGAAGAGGGCGTCGCGGGGGACCTCTACCTCGCCCATCGAGTCGCGTTCGACGCGGTGCGGGGTGTCGTGCTGGGTCATGTGGGTCCTCCTGTCGAAGCCGGAACGCTCGCGTCATATAATCTCTGTGTAACTTTGCCGGTGGCATTATACGAGAGGTGGTCTTTTGGATTCTCTGCGCCACGCGCTAAAGGAGTGGGCGGTAACCGTAGAGGCGCTGGAGCGGGGCGCCACGGCGCTCGTGGTCCGCAAGGGCGGCATCAGGGAGAAGGCCTTCGCCGTGCCGAAGACGAGGTTCTTGTTACTGCCGGGCTACGAGCACCAGAGACCGGAGCTCATCAAGCCGGAGTTTCGGGGGATCATGGATAGTATTCCGGACCTGACAGACGACGGCCCACTGCGCTTCTCGTCGTTCGCGGAGGTCGAGGGGGCGTTCGAGATCTCCGAAGCTGACGACCTCGAAAGGCTGAACGAGCATCACATGTGGACGCACGAGTACGCTGAGAGCCGCTTCAAGTGGCGCCCGAAGAAGCCGTTGACGGTGCTCGTTTTAAGGACCTACGTGCTGCCGGAGACCGTGGAGCTCCCGTATCGCGAGGGCTACGGTGGGTGCAAATCCTGGATCGAGCTCGAAGAGACCGTCTCCGTGGAAGGGGCGCGGCCGGCGTTGTCGGACGGGGAGTTTGAAGAATTAATCTCGCCGGCGGTCGGGGTGTTGCGGGGGCTGGAGCCGGCGCCCGTGGGTTCATAGGGGGATCGCTTTGGGTTCCGCCGCCGTTCCGGTAGTTTTGATCTTTTTGATCGTCGTCTTTAGCGGGGTGACGATCTACTCGGCGAACAGGGACCTCGCCAGGGCGAAGGCCTGGGGCGACCTGGCGCGGCGGTTCCTGCCGTTCGTCGTGCTGGCCTTGATGGCGATCAGCCTGTACTTCGTGCGGGCTTTCGCGCAGGGCTGGGTGGTGTTCGCGTGGATGCTCCTGTTCGGCTTCCTCATCATCGCCTCGAGCCTCTTCTCCGTCCCAGCCCTGGAACGCCGCGCCAACGGCGTCTTCCGCCGCGGCGACTACCCCCAGGCCGCCGAGCTCTACGGGAAGCTGGTCGAAGAGAGGCCCCTGGCCCGAAACCACGCCTTCCAGGGCGCTGCTTTAGGCGCCTCCGAGCGCTACGACGAGTCCATCAACGCCTCGACCAAAGCCATAGACACCGACCCCGAGTACGGCCTCGCCTACTACAACCGCGCCCTCGTCCTCCGCCGGATGGGCAAGAAGAGCCGGGCCGTCAAGGACCTGAACAAGGCGCTCGAAGTAGACATGCCGCGCAGGTTCAGGTCGGCGGCTAAGAAAGTCCTCGCCGAGCTCAAATGAGGCTCCTCTACCCGACGCTCGGCGCGCTCGTGATCCTCGCGGTCTTTACCGCCCTGATCTGGCGCCAGAACCGTGACCTCCTGCGCGTGGACGCCTACAGGGAGTTCTTCCTGCGAATGATCCCACCCCTCTCCACCGGCGTCTTCGTCGCGGGCCTCCCCTTCGTCATGGACCTGGCCACGGTAGAGA
>JALZNL010000554.1 GCA_030857715.1 Actinomycetota bacterium
CCTCTTCTCCGGCAGCGTCGCGGTCGCGGTCCTCGCCGGCCTCGTCGCCTTCTTTTTCCTGGCGCTCGCGCTTCTCTGGCTGTGGCGCGGCGCCATCGTGGAGATAGAGCAGGGGACGACCGGCGTTCTCTCGCGCTACGGCAGGATCGAAGGGACGCTGCCGCCGGGGCGGCACTACCTCTGGCGGCCGTGGGACAAGGTCGAGTTCGTCGTCGATACGGCCACCGAGATCCCGTACCTGGCCCCCGTCGCCGTCTGCCCGACCCGCGAGAACGTGCCCCTGAAAGCTATCGAGTTCTTCCTCAAGTTCCGCATCGTGGACCCACTAGCCTTCGTCAGGACCATAGGAGCCTCCAACTTCGACCTGGTACTCAGCAGCGCCGTCCAGGACGCGATCCGCCAGAGGAGCCGACAGGTCAGCACCGAAAAAGCCTACGACCTGCGCGGCTCGGACGTGGGGGACATGCAGGAGTACCTGAACCGCCAGCTCGCGAGCTACGGCGTGCGCATCCTCGGGGCCAACATCCCCGACGTCCAGCTCCCCGACCAGTACCAGACCCACCTCGCCACCCGAGAGCGCGTCGCCAAGGAGCTCGCCGCCTACGAGCGCGAGTGGGAGCTAACCCGCAAACAGCGCATAGACACGCTCCTGATGGAGATAGAGCGTTCCAAGAAAGACCGCGACGCCCGCCTCATCGAGGTAAAAGAGGCCCGCAACCGCGCCCGCCAGGACGTCGCCCGCATGCTCGAAGAGAAGGAGACCGAGGCCCAACGCGTGCGCCTCGAAATAGAGACGCGGGGCAGGGCCGCCCTCACCGAGGCCGAGAACGAGGCGACGGCCCTCCACCACCTCGGTCAGGCGCACAGGGACAACCGGGCCGTCGTCCAGTACGAGCTCGCCCGGCGGCGCATCGAGGTGGGTGAGAGGCTCATGCAGCACGCCCCGCGTCCCGTACTGGTCCGCGGCGAAGGAGGCGAGCAGTCCGCGCTCTCGACCCTGATCCTGGCCCAGATGCTGCCGCAACTGACCCGGAACGGCGGTGCGTTGAACGGCGCTGAAGATGCCGTCCGCAAGACGGCCCGAGATCTCATCGACGGGGAGGAGTAGCCCCGGCCGGGTCATGTGCGTGAAGGCGACGGTCGTGGGGCCCGATCCGGCGGGGCAGTGAAGACGACCTCGCTGATGCTGCCGGGGGTCGTCGTGAAGATGACCGTTGCCCGGTCGTGGTCGAGCGTCCGCGCGGGGAGGTGGACCGTCGCGAGGCGGAGCCGCGTCGAGGTGATCGTCGTTCCCGGTACTCTCGCGGTTGCCTTCCACGCACTTACCATTGCTACCCCGGGCTCCAAGATCTTGCCTCCATTCGGACGCTCACCGTTTGCGCCGGCGGCCCCGACCTTTTCGCTGGGCGGGTGCCGCGATTGCGCCTGATCGGAGGAACCCCCATACTTACAGGCGTCTAGGGGATAGAGGAGGGGTGTCTGTGCCTATCGGGGTGCATGGTAAACGGGTCGCGGCGGTTCTGTTATCGTTGGTCACCGCCCTGGCGTTGGCGGGGCCGGGGAGGCCCAGGAGGCCGGTTCGGAGGACGGTCGGGCAGAGAACGTCATAATCCTTACCGGGGACTGGATGGGTACCTCGCACCGCGACCTCATCCGCTACGCGACCGTCGAAACGGAGGGCCAGCTCGCCATGGACTCCATGCCGTACGCCGGAAGGTCCGAAACGAATCCCCTCGATCCCGAGGCGTTCGTTACCGGCTCCGCCGCCGGAGGAACAGAGGGCACTACAATCACCGAATGGAGGTAGCGATGCGTCGCTCCAATGCCGTGGCCGTCATCGTGGGCTTGCTCGCCGTCTTCTCCGTGTCCGGGGCGGCCCCGGCCGCGGGCTCGGAGCTCGCGGGGGGACCGGTCGTGAACGTCGGCCACCGGGGCACGGCGGGGCTGGCGCCGGAGCACACCATAGCCTCCTACGACCTGGCGCTCGAGGACGGGGCCGACTTTATCGAGCAAGACCTCAGGATGACCAGCGACGGCGTGCTGGTCGTCCTGCACGACGAGGACCTCGACCGCACCACCCGGGGTCCTGCGGAGAACTGCACGGGGCCCGTCAGCGAGAAGACCCTGGACCAGGTCAAGACCTGCGACGTGGGCAGCTTCTTCAACGAACGCTACCCCGAGTACGCGCGTGACGAGTACGAGGGGCTCAAGATCCAGACTCTGGAGGAGGTGTTCCGGCGCTACGGCACGGACACCAACTACTACATCGAGACCCGCAGCTCCGAGGCCCCCCCGGGCAACCCCGGCGTCGACGACAGCTCCGAGATGGAGGAGGAGCTGCTGCGGTTGATGGACCAGTACGGCCTGCGCGAGCCCGCCGCCGGGAGCTGGCGGGTCCTCATCCAATCCTTCGTCCCCGCCAGCCTCGCGGAGATCCACGCCAAGGATCCCTCGCTGCCGCTGGTCCAACTCTACTCGGACGAAGAGACCGGCGAGACCATACGGGCCGACCTCGAGGCGACCGGGGACTACGCGATCGGGATCGGCCCCTCGATGGACGACGTGGACCGCGGGCTCGTCGAG
>JALZNL010000082.1 GCA_030857715.1 Actinomycetota bacterium
ACGTAAAGGTCGTGGACATGGAAGGCAAAGAGTGCGCCCCCGACGAGCCGGGCGACATAGCCCTCGCCGGCCGCCCGCCGGTCCTCTTCAAGGAGTACTGGGAGCAGCCAGACGAGACCGGGGGCGTTTTCAGTACCGGCCACTACCTCACAGGCGACAGGGCCTACCGGGATGCGGACGGCTACCTGTGGTTCGTGGGACGTTCGGACGACGTCATCCTCTCCGCCGGCTACCGCATAGGCCCGTTCGAGATAGAGAGCATCCTCATCGAGCACCCGGCCGTCGTCGAGAGCGCCGTCGTCCCCGCGCCGGACGAGGACCGCGGCAGCATCGTCAAGGCCTTCATCGTGTTAGGCCCCGACTACGAGCCGTCAGAAGAACTAAAAATGGAGATCCAGGCCCACTGCAAGGCGCACACCGCACCGTACAAATATCCTCGTCAGATCGAGTTCATAGAAGAACTCCCGAAGACGACGAGCGGCAAGATCCGGCGCGTGGAGTTGAGGGAAGGTTTTTAGGTTCTAGGCTCTAGGTTTTGAGGTATGGGGTTCAAGGTAGAGGCTTTGCGAAGGACATCCCCCACGAGCGGGGAGCCGTTCCCGAAAGACCGTCCCTCATGCCTCCTACCTCAAAGCCTTAAAACCTCAATGCCTTATGCCTGAACTCGACGCCCTCGTCACCGAGAGCTTCTGCTACCTCACGACCCGGGGCAGGATTACCGGCCGTCCGCACGAGATCGAGATCTGGTTCTCTCTCGTCCCGGAGAGGCGCACGCTCTACATGCTCGCCGGCGGTGGAGACCGTGCCGACTGGGTGAAGAACCTCCGCCGGGAACCCGCCGTGACGGTTCGGATCGCCGGGGAAGAGCTAAAGGGCACAGCCCGCCTCGTCGAAGATGCCGGGGAAGACGCTCTGGCCCGGCGGCTCCTGGTCGAGAAGTACGAACGGAGCCCGGGCAGCCTCTCCGATTGGCGCCGCAGGGCCCTACCGGTGGCGGTGGACCTGGCGTAGTTCGCGGCGCAGAGACGGCGGGACGGGCGAGTTGGTAGGATGGGCGGGTCGTGACCGCGACGTTTTGGGAGCGTAAGACCTTCAGGCTCGCAACTCTGGCCGTGATCTCCGTCCTCGTCCTGGGCGGGCTCTTCCTGATCCTGCGCCCTGACCAGCCCGCGGCGATGCCGGGGGAACGCCCTTTTGAACTGGAGATACGGGAAGACGGCATGAACCCGGAGGAGGTCTCCGTCCGCGAGGGCGACCGGGTGACCATGAGCATCACCTCAGATCGCCCGTTCGAGCTCCACGTCCACGGCTACGATTTGGAGCAAGAGCTCGAGCCGGGCGAGACTACCGAACTCTCCCTCGAGGCTGACCTGACCGGCCGGTTCCCGATGGAGGACCACGATACGGAAGAAGAGCTCGGAGTCCTTGTCGTGGAGCCGCGTTAGACGCGTGCCGGCACTAGCGCGCCGCGCCGCGGCGGCATCTGTCGCCGTGCTCTTGTGGTCCGTGCCAGCCCTGGCGGACGCTCGTCCGAGCCTCGCTCACGGTTTCGGACAGCGGTACGACCTTCCGGTGCCGCTCTGGCTCTACCTCTACGGGGCGGCCGGCGCCGTGCTGCTCTCCTTCGTCGTGTTCGGCCTCTTCGTCGGCGAGCGGGGCGCGGCCCACGGCTACCCCAGGCTGAACCTGCTGCGGTTCGGCTTTTTCCGGGCGACGATGGCGAGCCGGGCTTTCGTCTCGGGGCTGCGGCTCGCCTCGGTGGCACTCTTTGTGTTGGTCATCTTGACGGGTCTGCTCGGCGACCAGACGCCGGTACTCAACCTCGCCCCTACCATCGTGTGGGTGATCTGGTGGGTAGGCTTCAGCCTCTTCGTCGCGCTCGCCGGAAACCTCTGGGCCATCGTGAACCCCTTGAAGGTCGTATTCGAGTGGGCGGACGGGCTCGTCCGGCGCCTCGGGGTGGACGAGGGCCTGGAGTCCGACGCCCCCTACCCGGCCTCGTGGGACGTCTGGCCGGCCCTGGCGCTCTTCTTCGTCTTCGTGTGGGTCGAGCTCGTGTTCCCGGGCTCGGCCACGCCGCGCAACATCGCCTTCTTCATCCTCCTGTACTGCAGCGTCACCTGGGCGGGGATGTCGCTCTTCGGCAAGGAGGCCTGGCTCCGCAAGGGCGAAGCGTTCTCCGTGTTCTTCAGCATCCTGGCAAGGTTCGCCCCGACCGAGGTGCGCGTGAAGGGCGGGAAGGCCTGCGAAGAATGCGACGCCTGCGAGTCCGAAAGTGAGGACGAAGACTGCGTCAACTGCTACGGGTGCTTCGTCCGGGCGACGCCGGGGGAGCGGGAGTTGAACCTCAGGCCTCCCGCGGTGGGCCTTCTCCGTTCCGGCGGGACTTCGGGGGGGCGGCTGGCGTTCGTGGTCTTCATGCTCGCCAGCGTCACCTACGACGGTCTGCTGGCGACCTCGTTGTGGGTGGGCGGTATGTTCTTCCTCCAGTCCGTGACGGGGTCTTTCGGGGTGTTGGGCAGCCTGTTCTACGGAACGCTGGGGCTGGTGGCAGTGCCGCTCCTGTTCTTCGGGCTGTATGCGGGGTTCGTGAAGCTCTGTCAGGTGATGGGGGGCGGCGCGAGCTTCTGGGGGCTCGCGGGGGCCTTCGCTTACTCGTTGGTGCCCATCGCGCTCGCCTACCAGGCGGCGCACTACTACACGCTCCTGATCCTGGAGGGCCAGAACCTCTTCGCCCTGGCCTCCGACCCGTTCGGGTGGGGCTGGGACCTCTTCGGTACGGGCGGCTACGAGGTCAACGTCAACGTCGTCGGGGCGGCGTTCGTCTGGTACTCGCAGGTCGCCCTCATCGTGGCGGGCCACGTCGTCGCGGTGTACCTGGCCCACGCCGTCGCGCTGCGGGAGGCGCCGAGTCCCAAGCTCGCGCTCCGCGGCCAGCTTCCGATGGTGGCGCTCATGGTCCTCTACACCGTCACCAGCCTCTGGATCCTCTCCCAACCCGTCGTGGAGTAGAGGCGCCAGGTGGAGACGTGGCGCTTGCTCCGTTTTTGACTACGTGCTGCCGTATGCATTGTCGAAGAGGAGATTAGAGGGAAAGCATGACGCGGCAGACGAGATCACGCCCCCAGGGGCGACGCCTGTCCGCGGCGGCATCAAGGTTTTCCAGGCTCGGGCCGGGAAGGGGAGGTAGATAAGTGAAACGCAAACTCGCGGTATCGTTGCTCGTTCTCGTTCCGGCCCTCGTGGCGGTGGTAGGCTTCGCGGCTGACTCAGGGCTGTTGAGCTTCAACCAGCCGAGGGGCGCCATGCCCATAGCCGGAGGTTCAGATCCCTCCGAGCCATCCACGGGCGGTTTCTCTTCTTCGAACGTTACGTATGAAGGATTCTTTGCCTTCGAGGAAGGCGGCGGTCTGCCCATAGGGACCGACCCGGCCGTGCCGGCCAACCCGGAGATACTCAGCGCGACGGGGGCCAACATCCGCGGCGACTATCTCTACCTCACGAGCTGGAAGAACATCTCGATCTACGATATCTCCAGACCCCTCAAGCCCCGGCTGATGGACATCGAGCCCATCGGGTTCAAGTTCGAGAACGAGAACGTGGCGACGAACGGCGACATCCTGCTCTTCTCCGAGTCGCTACCGGGTGATGCGCTCCATGTCTACGACGTTTCGGACTAGGAGGACATAAAGGAGATCGAGACCGCCACCGTCGAGGACGCCGGGGACCACACGACGACGTGCATCCTCGACTGCCGGTGGGCCTACGGCTCGGACGGAAGCATCACCGACCTGCGCGACCCGGCGAACCCGAAGCTCATGGAGCAGGACTGGCACAAGATCACCGGCCTCAACGAGGACGGCGCCCACGACGTCAACGAGTTCAAGGAAGGCTTCCTGGTCACCTCCCCGATCTCGGACTCCTTCCAGATCCTGGACGTCCGCAACCCCCTCAAGCCGAAGGTGCTCGGCCGCGGGGCGCACCCGCAGCCCGAGAGCTTCCTTTTCCACTCCGGCGTGTGGCCGCGTTCGGGCGGGGACAAGTTCGTGATGATGCAGGGCGAGAAGAACTTCAAGCCCCGTTGCGACAAGGGCCAGGGCCCGGTCATGAGCTACCGGGCTACAGGCGTGCCGAACTCCAACAGGTACAGGTTCGAGCTGCTCGACCGCTACCGGGTCGAGAACGGCGCCTACGCGAACGGTGACCCCGCCGTCAACGCCCTCGGCTGCTCGGCTCACTGGTTCGAGGTGCATCCGACCTGGAAAGACGGCGGGATGCTGGCGGCCGGCTACTACGAGCACGGCACCCACTTCCTGAAGGTCGCCGACGACGGCGAGATCACGCGCAAAGGCTACTTCCTGCCCAACGCGGGCTCCACTTCCGCGGCGTACTGGATCAACCGCAACGTCGTCTACGCCGTGGACTACACCCGCGGCATAGACATCCTGCGGTACACCGGACCCGGCACCGACGGCCCCATCACGGGCGCCAACCAGCGCGGCACCGGCAGAGGCTAGAGAGCGTTCGGACATCGGCAAGAACGACGGGCCGAACGCCGGGGTCTGAGCCTGTGGCGGTCCGCACGGCGTCCGGGTGTCCGGCCGCCTAGAATGGCGGCGTGCGAAAGGTAAAGAAGCGAGACTTGCCGGAGAAGGTCTGCCCGGTCTGCGGGCGTCCCTTCCGGTGGCGCAAGAAGTGGTCCGGGGACTGGGAGTCCGTCGTCTACTGCAGCCGGCGATGCCGCTCGGCGGCGAAGGGGTCCGGCCGTAAGCCGGAACCTGGATAGTGGCGTGCAAACCAGGCCCGCCATCCCCGAGGACGCCGCCGCGATAGCCCGCATCTACAACCAGGGCATCGAGGAGCGAATCGCCACCTTCGAGACCCGCGCCCGCACTGCCGAAGAGGTCCGATCCTGGTTCGGCGGGAGGCACCCCGTCGTCGTGGTCGAAGATGGCGAAGAAGTGCTGGCTTTCGCCGCCACTTCGGACTACCGGCCCCGCGGGTGCTACGCGGGCGTCGCAGAGTTCTCCGTCTACGCCGCCCGTGGGGGGCGCGGGCGGGGCGCGGGCGGGATGGCGATGGAGGCCCTGATCCGGGCCGCGGAGCGGGCGGGCTTCTGGAAGCTGGTCTCGCGCGTCTTTGTCGAGAACACGCCGAGCCGGAAGCTGCTCCACTCGGCGGGTTTCAGGGAGGTGGGGGTCTACGAGAAACACGCCCGGCTCGACGGCGTCTGGCGGGACGTGGTGATCGTGGAAAGGCTCATCCCGTCCAACCTGTAGCCGACGAACCGGCGCGGGAACCCTCCTTGTAGGATCGAGCCCCCAGGGGGTATTCTTAGCCGAGCGGGTCACGCGCCCGGTCGGAACCCGAAGACAGACGGAGGCATTATGGGGGACTTCTCGCCGATCAGCGGTTTCGCCGGCGGGCTTCTTATCGGCCTGGCGGTCGCGCTGATGTTGCTCTTGAACGGACGCGTCGCCGGCATCAGCGGCATCGTGGGCGGGTTACTCACCCTGAGGACGAGAGACACGCTCTGGCGGGCGGCGTTCGTCGCGGGGCTCGTCCTGGGCGCCCTCGGCTACCTCTCGGCGGCGGACGTTCCCGTGAGGGTGCTCGCCCCGCTGCCGGCGATCCTGGTCGGCGGTCTCCTGGTCGGCTTCGGGACGCGCCTGGGCTCCGGCTGCACCAGCGGCCATGGCCTCTGCGGGATGGCGCGCCTCTCCCGACGCTCCGTCGTCGCCACCGCCACGTTCTTCGGGGTGGCGATGCTCACCGTGTTCCTGACGCGGCACGTCTTCTGATGGCTTCGAACGTCTTTCGGGCTGCGGCGGCCCTGGCCTCTGGCCTCGTCTTCGGGCTGGGGCTCGCCGTCTCGGGCATGATGAACCCGGCCAGGGTCATAGGCTTCCTCGACGTCGCCGGGGACTGGGACCCGACGCTCGCCTTCGTTATGGGCGGCGCTGCTGGTAGCGGTCCCGGCCTACCGCTTCATCCCGAGGCGCGGGCGTCCCTTGCTGGAAGAGGAGTTCTCCCTGCCCGAAAAGAAGGCCGTCGACGCGCCCCTGGTCGGGGGCTCGGCCCTCTTCGGCGTCGGATGGGGCCTCGTGGGCTTCTGCCCCGGCCCGGCGATAGCCGCGCTCGGCACCGGCTTCGTCCCCGTCTTCGCGTTCGTCGCTGCGATGCTCGCGGGGATGGCCCTCCACGCCCGGCTAGGGGGATCTTAAGAGCGTCGCGAGCTGCGTCAGGCTCCCCATCAACCCGGGCCCGTACCACGTCAGGGGCTTGCCGTCCTGGTCTTCAAAGAACCGACGGGCGACGGGGGGCTAGAATAACGGTGATGAGTCTCCGGGCGCTGGTAGTTGAAGATGAGGTGAATCTGGTAGAGCTGCTCCGGGGATACCTGGAGCGGGAAGGCTTCGAGGTGTATGCGGCGTTCGACGGCGAGGCGGGGCTGGAAGCCGCGCGTCGGGTGGAGCCCGACATCATCGTCCTCGACTGGATGCTTCCCGGGCTCGACGGGCTGGAGGTTCTGCGGGAGCTCAGGCGCTTCTCGGAAGCCTACGTCATCATGCTCACCGCCCGCGCGGAGGAGGTGGACAAGATCGTGGGGCTTTCGGCGGGGGCGGACGATTACCTGACCAAGCCCTTCTCCCCAGGAGAGCTCGTCGCGCGCGTGCGGGCGCTGCTCCGAAGACCGCGTGGCGCGGCCGCCGCGCACGAGGAGGAGGAGCCGCTCGCCTTTGGGGAGCTGGAGATCGACCCGGCCCGGCGCCGGGTGC
The DNA here is from genome assembly GCA_030857715.1 of Actinomycetota bacterium. The sequence goes on from JALZNL010000082.1 coordinate 6,780, forward strand.
GCCTCGGGGAGGACGGGGTGGCGCTGACCGCGCTCGAGTTCGACCTCCTGCTCGCCCTGGCCTCTAGGCCGGGCTTCGTCTTTGGCCGCAGGCGCCTCCTGGAGCAGGTGTGGGGCGAGGACTACTTCGGGGACGACCACGTGGTGGATGTGCACGTGGCGAACCTCCGCAAGAAGCTGAACGCCGCACGGGACGGGGCCGGCGGCCGCTACGTCCGGACGGTGCGCGGCGTCGGCTACAGATTCGAGGGCTCGTCCGAGGGCTCGTGAGGCGCCGTTTCCCGCTTCGTTCCTCCCGGAGCCTCGGCGCGAAGCTCTTCGTCTCCCACTTCCTCGTGGCCCTGGTGGCGGCCTTCACGCTGCTCGCGGCCCTCTACCTCATAGCGCCCGTGATCTTCGGGAGGCTGATGGGCGGGATGATGGGATCGGGCGGCATGATGCGGCCGTCGGAGATGGAGGGAATGATGGGATCCGTAGGCCGGGCGTTCGGGCTGACCCTGCTCTACTCGCTGCTGGTGGCGGGGGCGGTGGCGGCGGTGATCGCGGCCGCGTCGAGCCTCTTCGTGTCGCGGAGGATCGTGGGGCCGCTGCGGGAGATGATGGCGGCCACCGGCCGCATCGCCGCCGGGCGCTACGGCGAGCGCGTACCGGTCGGCGAGCCGGACGAGCTCGGCGCCCTCTCCAAGAGCCTCAACTCCATGGCGGCTTCCCTGGAGAGGGCTGAGAAGAAGAGGCTGGAGTTGATCGGGGACGTCTCCCACGAGTTGCGCACCCCGCTCTCGACGTTGCAGGGCTACATGGAGGGGCTCATGGAGGGCGTCGTGGAGCCTTCCGATGAGACGTGGGCGTTGCTGTACGGAGAGGCCGAACGGATGCGCCGGATCGTGGACGACCTCCGCCGGCTCTCCCACGCCGAGTCGGGGCAACTCGACCTCGAAATAACGGTGGTCCTCCCGGCAGAGGCCGTCAGGATCGCGGTCGAGCGCATGGTTCCGCTCTTCGACGAGAAGGGCGTGGAGTTGGAGAACGCGGCGCCCGAGGACCTGCCACCCGTCGCCGCGGACGGCGACCGGGTCGTCCAGGTCCTGACCAACCTGCTTGGCAACGCCCTGCGCCACACACCCGCCGGGGGCAGGGTCGCCGTGGGGGCGGAAGCTCACGAGAAGGCGGCCGTCTTCCAGGTCGAGGATACCGGAGAGGGCATGCCTGCCGGGGATCTGCCGCGCGTCTTCGAGCGGTTCTACAGGGCCGAGAAGTCGCGCTCGCGGGACGAAGCCCGCGGCGGCTCGGGGCTGGGGCTCGCGATCTCCCGGGCGCTCATCGAGGCGATGGGCGGGAGGATAAGGGCCGAAAGTCCCGGCCCCGGAAAGGGGGCCAAATTCACTTTCTCGCTGCCGCTCGCGGACCGGTAGTCTGCAATACCTTGACCCGATCTTGATCTTTGGTAGACGCCCCCTTGAAGTCGTCCCCCTACACTCGGTACGTAGACGAGATACTTAGAAGGAGCAT
>JALZNL010000555.1:0-2126 GCA_030857715.1 Actinomycetota bacterium
CTCCCGCTTCGACCTCGAAACGACCGAACCGGAGTGGGCCCTCGGCTACCGCTTCGACGTCGTCCTCGAAGGCCGCGAGGCGATCCCGTTCGAGAGGCCGTACGCGTGAGCCCCGAACCCACGCCCTCCCAGACCATAGGCCCCTTCTTCCACGACTCCCTGCTCGAAAGGGACCTCACGGAACTGGTCTCGCCGGACAAGCCTCACGCCATAAGAATAGGAGGCGCCGTCTACGACGGGGCCGGGGATCCGGTGCCGGACGCGATGATCGAGGTCTGGCAGGCCGACGCGGCGGGTCGCTACGGCTCCGAGGATCTCTCCGGCTTCGGCCGCTCCGGGACCGACGCGAACGGGAAATTCTCCTTCGTTACGGTAAAGCCCGGGCTTGTCTCCGGCCCGGACGGAAGCCTCCAGGCCCCGCACGTCAACGTCTCGGTCTTCGCCCGCGGCCTGCTCAAACGGGTCGTCACCCGCGTCTACTTCCCCGACGAGGAGGCCAACGCCGCCGACCCCGTCCTCTCCCTCATCGAGGACCAGGCGCTCAGGGAGACCCTCGTCGCCGACGACGAAGGGGACGGGTCCTACCGTTTCGACGTTCATCTCCAGGGCGAAGGGCAGACGGCTTTCTTCGATGTGTAGGCTTCAGGCATCAGGTGTCAGGAAAGGTTTGCGTGACGGACCGGAACAGTGGTGTCGGGGGCTTTGTCGGGTGGTGAGGCGTGACTGAGGAGTTGTTCCGGCCCATCTTCGTCCCGGACGGTTTCCGAGAGGCCGTCTCCGGTAGGGCGTGGCTACAGGCGATGCTCGATGCGGAGGAGGCGCTCGCCGTCGCCGAAGCACGGGCCGGCCTGATCCCGCCCGAGGATGCGGGGGCTATCGCCCGCTGCTGCGACGCCGGCCTTTTCGACCCGGAAGAGATCGGTCATGCTGGACGCGCCGCCGGCAACCCGGTGCCCGCCCTCGTCCGGGCGCTGACCGAAGAGGTCTCGAAGGCCTCGGAAGACGCGGCCCGCCACGTCCACAGGGGTGCTACGAGCCAGGACATCACGGACACCGCCGCGATGCTCGTCTCCCGCCGGACGCTGGACCTCATCCTGGTCGAGGTGGACGGCATCGCCGACGCGTGCGCCCGGCTCGCGGAGGAGTACCGCGGCGCCCTGATGGCGGGCCGAACGCTCCTGCAGCAGGCCCTGCCCACGACCTTCGGACTCAAGGCGGCGGGCTGGCTGGTCTCCGTCCTGGAGGCGCGTCGGAGGCTGCGCGAGGTGCGGGCGTCCGGGCTCGCCGCCCAGCTCGGCGGGGCCGCCGGGACGCTCGCCTCGCTCAGGGATTCCGGCCTCCCCGTCCTGCGGGAGTTCGCGCTGGAGCTGGGCCTCCCGGAGCCGCCCGTGCCCTGGCACACGGACCGGACCAGGATCTCCGCCATTGCCGACGCGCTCTCGCTCCTCTCGGGCGTCCTGGCGAAAATATCTCAAGACATCATCCTCATGGCCCAGACTGAGGTCGGCGAGGTCGCCGAGCCCGCCGGCGGGGGGCGCGGCGGCTCCTCGACCCTCCCCCACAAACGTAACCCCATCCTCTCCGTAACCGCCACCGCCAACGCCCGCCGCGTGCAGGGCCTTGCGCTCACCCTCCAGGCCGCGATGCTCCAGGAGCACGAGCGGGCCGCCGGCGCCTGGCACTCGGAATGGGAGGCGCTCTCGGACGCCCTCGCGCTAGCCGGCGGGGCCGCCGCCAACGTCCGCGAGGCGACGGAGGGCCTCGAGGTCCACCCGGAGAAGATGCGCGAGAACCTCGATGCGACGGGGGGCATGCTCCTCGCCGAGAACGTCACCACGGTCGCATCCGAGAGACTCGGACGCCTGAAGGCCCACGACCTCGTCGAGGCCGCCTGCCGCCGGGCGCTGGAGGATGGAAAAGACCTGCGCGGGGAGCTATTGCAAGACGCCGAGATCCGCGAAACGCTCTCCGAAGGGGAGATAGACGCCGCGCTCGATCCGGCGGGCTACCTGGGGTCCGCGGGAGCGTTCGTGGACCGGGCCCTGGAACTCTACCGCGGGGAGGAACCTTCTTGACCACCGGCAACACCCCCGACCTCAACTACCTGCTCGAAGCGCCGGAGGACG
>JALZNL010000555.1:2136-2576 GCA_030857715.1 Actinomycetota bacterium
CCGGTCCTCGTGCTCTCCAACTCCCTTGGGACGGCGCTCGAGATGTGGGACGATCAGGCGCACGTACTGCGCGGGCGTTTCCGGCTCCTGCGTTACGATACCCCGGGCCACGGAAGGTCCCCCGCGCCCCCCGGTCCGTACGCCATAGAGGACCTGGGCCGGGATGTGATCTCGCTCCTCGACCGGCTCGGCATAGAACGCGCCTCGTTCTGTGGCCTCTCCGTCGGCGGCATGACCGGGATGTGGCTCGCGGGCGAGGCGCCCGGGAGGGTCGAGCGTCTCGTGCTCTGTTGTACCTCGGCCCTCCTCGGCCCGAAGAGCGTCTGGGACGAGCGCATCGCGACCGCGAGAGAACAGGGCATGGGCGCCCTCGTAGACGGCGTGATCGAACGCTGGTTCACCCCCGCCTTCCGCACGGAGAACCCCGAAGCCGTCGAGAA
>JALZNL010000556.1 GCA_030857715.1 Actinomycetota bacterium
TCATCGGCGAACCCGAGGCTGTCGCCGGGCTCGCCGAGTACCGGGCCATGATCTCCGACGGCGTCGCCCCGGAGGCGATGAGCGTGTACAAGGAGGACGAGTCGGCCGGGGCATTCTTGCGGGGAGACGCCGTCTTCATGCGCAACTGGCCCTACGTGTACGGGATCGTCAGCGACCCCGCTCAATCGGAGGTCACGCCCGAGCAGGTCGGCGTCGCCGAGCTTCCCTCGTCGGATGGCGAGCCCGGCAACGGCACGGTCGGCGACCAGCCGTTCTACATCGGCGCGTTCTCCGAGAAAGCGGAGGCGGCCTGGGAGTTCATCCAGTTCATGACGGCGCCCGAGCAGCAGGAGTTTCGGGCGACCGAAGGGTCGTACTTGCCGACGCTGAGCGCGCTCTACGACGATAAGGGGTTGCGGGAACAGGTGCCCTTGCTCGCGCTGGCGCAGTCGGCGCTGCAGCACACGAAGCCCCGCCCCGTCTCCCCCTACTACTCGGACATGTCGCTTGAGATGGCCGACCAGTTCAACGCCTGCCTGAAGGGTGACCAATCGCCAGACGAGACAGGGCGCGCCCTCCAGACCCGGCTCGAAGAGTTCATCCGGCAGGGCGAGCAGGCGTGAAGGTCGGCGTGGTCGGGGCCGGGTTCATGGGCTCCGTCCACCTGGCCGCGTACGCCAACATGCCCGGCGTGGAGGTGGTCGGCGTCGCCGACGCGGGCGAGGAGGCCGCCGCAGCCGGCGCGGCCTCCGTGGGCGCCAGGCCATACCCCTCCTACGAGGCGCTGGTCTCCGCCGAGAGCGTGGACGTCATAGACGCGTGCGTGCCGACGGCCCTGCACCGGGACCTGGCGGTCAGGGTAGCCGGGGACGGGAAGCACCTGTTCCTGGAGAAGCCCATCGCGCGCACGCTGGAGGAAGCAGGGGAGATACTGTCGGCGTTCGAGGCCGGTGAAGGACGGCTCTTCGTCGGCCACGTCGTCCGGTTCTTTCCCGAGTACGTCAGGATAAAGGCCATGATCGAGGCCGGCGACCTCGGCACGGTAGGGGTGGTGAGAACAAGTCGTCGTTCGCCTTTTCTGAGGGGTTGGAACGACTGGTACGCCGACTTGCGCCAGAGCGGCGGCGTGCTGGTGGACCTCGTCATCCACGACTTCGATTTCCTCCGCTGGTGCTTCGGCGAGGTGGAGCGGGTCTACGCCAGGGGCGTGATGGGCCGCGAGTACAACCGACTCGACTACGCCTTGACCACGCTACGCTTCGAGGGCGGCCCCATCGCGCACGTAGAGGGACACTGGGGCTACCCGGCGCCGTTCGAGTACGCAATCGAGGTCGCCGGAAGCAAGGGCCTCGTAACAGCGGACAGCACCGAGGCCGCCCCTCTCCACCTGCTGCTGGACACCGACCGCGTGGGGCCCGGCGTCGCGGTCGGCAAGAGCCCTTACCAGGCCGAGCTGGAGCACTTCGTCCTGTGCCTTGAGACGGGGGAGGAGCCCGTCGTGAACGGGCGCGACGCCAGCGAGGCGCTCCGGGTGTCGCTCGCCGCCATCGAGTCGGTCAGGACGGGGGAGCCCGTGACGCTTGGGGGCCGCGCATGAGCGCCAGGGTCGGCATTCTGAGCTTCGCCCACGTCCACGCCCCGCAGTACGCGGCGGCGCTCGGTGGGCTCGGAGCGGCGGAGTTCGTCGGGGTGGCGGACGACGATGGGGACAGGGGCCGGGAGGCGGCGGGCCGGTACGGGGTGCGGTTCTTCGAGAGTGCGGGGGAGTTGTTCGAGGCGGTGGACGTGGTCGTGGTCTGCTCCGAGAACCGGCGGCACGCGGGGGGCGTGATCCCGGCTCTGCGCGCGGGCGTGGACGTGATGTGCGAGAAGCCCATCTCCACCACGGTCGAGGACGCGCGGGAGATGATCCGGGCGTCCGAGGAGACGGGGCGGCGGCTCGGGATCTCCTTCCCCGTCAGGCACGCGCCGGCGGTAAGGCGGGCGCGCGAGGTCGTCCGCTCCGGCGCCATCGGCCGCGTCCTGGCCGTAAACGGCACGAACCACGGTCAGCCCCCCGGCGGCTGGTTCCTGGACCCCGAGATGTCCGGGGGCGGCGCCGTCATGGACCACACCGTCCACGTCGTCGATACGCTGCGCTTCGTGCTCGGCGTCGAGGTCAGTAGCGCCTACGCGGAGGTCGGCACCTTCTTCGGGGCCGGTGGAGTGGACGACGCCGGCATCCTCACGCTCGAGATGGAAGGGGGCATCGCCGACGGCGCCTTCGCGACGGTGGACCCGAGCTGGTCCAGGGGCGCCGGCTACCCGACGTGGGGCGACTTTACCCTCCGTATCACCGGCTCATCGGGTGTCCTGGACGTGGACGCCTTCTCCCGGAGCATCTCGACCTTCGACCACGTGTCAGGCGGCACCTCCTGGACGCACGCCGGCGGGGACCCGAACGTTCTCATGCTCGACGATTTTCTCCGAGGTGCCGAGGGCGAGCGGATCGGGGCCGGCGGTGAGGACGGCCTGCGGGCGCTTGAGGTGGTACTCGCCGCCTACAGTTCGGGGGAGAGCCACGCGCC
>JALZNL010000557.1:0-775 GCA_030857715.1 Actinomycetota bacterium
GCGCCGTCCTCCTGGCCCCTACTGGTGTCGGTCAGCGCGGTGCAGGCTTGATGCTGACGGCGGAAGCCGAAGGCCCGGGCGCGCAGGCACCCGGAACCTGACGCCTCCTCAGTACGCGCGGGCGAAGATCGCCGTCTTGCCGGGGCGGCCGGAGACGAGGTCCTCGCCCTCCTGGCGCTCGAAGGGCAGTAGGCGGATGGTGGCCTTAGTGTCGTCCTTTACCTTCTGCTCCGTCTCCCGTGTGCCGTCCCACGGGGCGACGACGAAGCCGCGCTTCTCGGCGATGATCTCCTTGAGCTCGTCGTAGCTCCCGGCCTGGCGGGTGTTCTCGTGGCGGAAGGTAGCTGCCTGGCGGAGCATGTTCTCCTGGATCTCCTCCATAAGCTCCCGCAGGCGGCCGGGCAACTCCTTCCGGTCCACGAACTCCTTCTCCCGCGTGTCCCGCCGCACGAGGACGGCCTGCCCCTTCTCGATGTCCTTCGGCCCGAGCTCGACGCGCACAGGCACACCGCGCAACTCGTGCTCGTTGAACTTCCAGCCCGGCGAGTGCTCCTCGTCGAGGTCCACCTCCATGCGCAGGCCGGCGTCCTTTAGCTCGAAGTAGAGCGCCTCGGCCTCGCGGCGCACCTCGCCCTTGTTGTTGCCGCGCCAGATCGGGACGATCACAGCCTGCGTCGGCGCGATCCTTGGCGGCAGCTTCAGGCCCCGGTCGTCGCCGTGGACCAGGATCAGGCCGCCAATGGTCCTGGTCGAGAACCCCCACGACGTCTGGTAC
>JALZNL010000557.1:785-2564 GCA_030857715.1 Actinomycetota bacterium
GGGTGGACCCGCTCCTGCTGCTCGTCCAGAAACGTGATGTCGAATGCCTTCGCGAAGTTCTGCCCGAGGTCGTGGCTCGTAGCCGCCTGAAGCGCCCTCCCATCCCCCATTAGCGCCTCGCAGGTAAACGTCTCTATCGCCCCGGCGAACCGCTCCGAGGGGCTCTTCACGCCCGTCAGCACGGGTATTGCCATCGCCTCGTGGAAGCAGTCCTGGTAGACGTCGAGCATCTGCAGGGTCTCGGCCCTGGCCTCCTCGGCCGTTGCGTGGACGGTGTGGCCCTCCTGCCAGAGGAACTCCGAGGTGCGCAGGAAGGGCCGCGTCACTTTCTCCCAGCGCAGGACGTTGCACCACTGGTTTATGAGGATTGGGAGGTCGCGGTAGCTCTGGATCCAGTTCTTGTAGAAGTCGCAGATGATGCTCTCGCTCGTCGGCCTGATGGCGAGCCGCTCCTCCAGCACCTCCCTCCCCCCTATCGTCACCCACGCGAGCTCCGGGTCGAAGCCCTCGACGTGCTCGGCCTCCTTCTTCAGGTAACTCTCGGGGATGAGGAGCGGAAAGTAGGCGTTCTTGTGGCCCGTGGCCTTGAAGCGGTCGTCGAGGTCGCGCTGGACGCGCTCCCAGATCTCGAACCCGTAAGGCCGTATGGCGAAGGTCCCCCGAACCGGCCCGTAATCCGCCAGCTTCGCCATCCTGACAAGCTGCAGGTACCACTTGCTCGGGTCTTCGCTCTTCTTCGTAAGCTTTTCGACCGCCTCGGCCATACGGACGCTCCTCTCCTGATGCAAATGCGAACAGGAGAAGAGTATAGCGTCCGGTGCGCCTGCTATTCCTCCGAACCGCTGCACTGCGGCATCGCAGTTACGTACCCGGCAAAGTACAAACCGCCCGGAGGTAAGGTTCCGCGCCCTGGCGTTGGACGGAACCCTGGAGCTGCGGCTGGCCTAGATTGCCAGACGCGGGTCGGCTCCTCTGAGCTACCCGGTAGGAGTGTTCTCGGGGCTTCGCTCTGAGGGGGTTCTAGGAAGTTCGGCCACCGGGCGAAGTCGCCCCGCCCGCCGGTGACGATCGCCGAAGCGTTGGTAAGGTCCATAAGAACTCCTAACAGATTGATCTTGGAAGCCGGTGCTGTTGCTCGCCGGTGAGTACGACGTCGTGCCGCGGCAGCATTCGGGTCAGCCGCGAGTGCCCCTTCGCGCTACGCCGCATCAGGCGGTCCGAACCAGGTAGTCAGCGCGTCGCGCAATCCGGTATCTGTGCCGTCTCCCACCCAGGCGATGTATCCATCGGGTCTGATCAGCACGGCAGCGGGGGCTGCTACTTGGCCCAGGACCGGAAGCTCCCAATTGCTGGCATACTTGGCGTCGATCGCCAACACTCGGTGTGCCCATGGAGTGATGTCGAAGTCGCCGGGCTCACCGAGGTTGAGTAGCACCGGCCGGGCATGGTGCAGCAGGGTGAAGACCCGCAGCGGGTCGTCGGCGGTGACCAGGTCGAGATCGGGCATGCGGCGTCCGAGCAGCGGGTGTCCCTCGCCGAGGTCGTAATGAATGTCCAGACCGGACATCCTCGCCGCCAATCGCCTGCGAGGCTCATCGCTCCTGAGGAGCTCGGCAATGGTCTCGCCCAGGGCCTTCGTGCGTTCGTCTGGGCGGCGAAGCGCGACATGCGCCATCGTGTTGCGCAGCACGCGGGCGCCGACCGGGTGACGCTCGGCATGGTAGGTATCCAGGAGGCTTTCCGGGGATGTCCCGTTGACCACCTGGGCCAGTTTCCATC
>JALZNL010000558.1 GCA_030857715.1 Actinomycetota bacterium
CCCCGATGGGACCGAGGCGGTCCGTCTCGCGGGTGCCGGGCGAGGAACCCCGCACATCAACGCCCACGACGGCGCCGTCCGGGTCTTCGAACAGGACGACCGTACACCCGGTGATACCCTCGCGGTCGGTGGCGTGGCCGACGAGGACGCCCGGCACGTCGCACAGGTTGTCCGGCACGGGCCTAGTCTTCCCTGGCTTCTTCCGGCTCGTCCGGCTCCGGCAACTCCCAGTCTTCCGGGTCGGCGGGTTCGACGCCGGGGTTGTCGCGGGCGAGGCGGCCGAGGGGTATGATCTCCTGCTCCGAGCGCTTGGGCCCGACCTGGACGATCACCGAGTCCCGGACCATGGAGTAGTCAACGACCTTGCCCTCCCGGTCCCCGAGCTTGACGATGGAGTTTCGGAACGGGGCGCGCTCCTTGAACTCCTTGTAAGCGTCGTGCTCGTAGCGCATGCAGCACTTCACCTCGCCGCAGCAGCCAATGATCTTCTCGTTCGGCGTGACGCCCTGCTGCTTGGCGAGCCTGACGTTGACCGGCCCCATGTCCCTCGCCCCGCTCCAGGTCGCGCAGCACAGCGGCAGCCCGCACGTGTCGCAGCCGCCCGCATCGGCCGAACGGTCCAGGAAACCGAACCGGCGGAGCGTAACCTGGGCGTCGTAGGCGCGCTGGAGCCCGTCCTTGACCGGCCGCAGGTCCAACTGTTTCTCGTCGGCCTGGTACTTCACCTCGACATACTCGCCATCCAGGGAGACGTCGCACCCGATAAACTCGACGCCGGAGATCTGGTGGTCGCGGGCGAGCTTGCGGGCCTCCACGCGCATCTCACGCCCGAGATCCCTGTTGCGGTCCTCCTCGCGCTCGTCCTCCTCGGTCACGACGCGCACGATGTCGTAGGGGTCGGCGTAGGCTTCGCGGCGGCGGGGCGTCAGCGCCACGCGCCCGACAAAGTCCCCGACCTCGGTGGCGACGACGACCCGGTGGCCGACCCGAAGGTCGAGGTCGCGGGCGTAGCAGAGCCTGGCTACGCCCCAGCCCGGGATGCGGACGTCGACGAGCCTGGGAAGGGTTCTAGTATGTTCCGCCGTATCCGCGATAGCGCCACCTCCAGGATCGCCTCCGATGAGACATTATACGCAAGCGCGGCCCGCGCTTCCCCCAGGGCGAGCGCCGCCCCGGCCCAGTCGGCACCAGGATGCTCCTCCACCCGGGCCCGCAACTCCTCCACCCGGTCCACGTTCGCCACCAGCTCCTCCGCCCCGACCGCGACGGCCGCCACGTCCCGGTACATCAAGGCCAGAAGATCGAGGGCCTCACGCACCGCCCCATCCGTCGCCGACTTGCCGGCCCGCTTGGCTCCGTCCTTCGCCCGCCGGTCGGGCTCCTCGACGGAGGCCAGGACCTCCTTCTCCCGCGCCGCCCCCAGGGCCTCGGCCCGGCCCACGATCCCCTCGACGGCCCCGTGGCGTCCCTCGAAATCTTCCGAGATGGAGAACCCGGCCCCAAAGACCGCTAAACGCAACTCCTTGAGCTCGGGGTCCTCCGCGTAGCGCAACGCGAGCCCGACGCTGCCCCTTCCGAGCGCCGCCGCGAGCGCGGGCTCAGCCGTCCCACGGTCGCGCAGGAAGTCCTCCACCTCTACCGTAGGAACGGGATTGAACCTGACGGCCTGGGCGCGGGAGAGGATCGTGGGCAGCACCCCCTCGCGGGAACCGGCCAGCAGCACGAAGACCGGCTCCCCCTCCGGCTCCTCCAGCGTCTTCAAGAGCGCGTTCGCCGCCTGCACGTTAAGCGTGTCAGCCTCAAGCACGAACGCCCGTCGCGCGCCCTCGAACGGGCGGCTGGCGGCGAGGCGCAGTATCTCCCGTACCTGACCGATGGTCGTGAACGCACCCTCGGGACGGATCTCCGCGAGGTCCGGGTGCATCCCGCGCCGCGACCGATCCTCGGCCGCCACGTCTCCACCGGCAACCAGCGCCGCCCCGAAGCGCCGCGCCACCGTCCGCTTGCCGACCCCGGCGGGCCCGAAGAACAGGTAGGCGTGTGCCACCTGCCCGGTAACCAGCCCGTTCTCCAGAAGCCGGATGGCCCCCGCGTTGCCGACGATGCCGTCGAACGTGCCCGTCCTATCCACCTCCCCCACCGCGGCGTTCCGAAACGCCCGTACCGGCGCCCGCGCCGAAGGACCCGCGTCGCTGCTGTTCGTCCGGTCTGAGATCCACACCAACCTCCGGTAAGCTTATCCGCCGCGAGTATATTGCAGCCGGCGCATCTCCCCCACCACGAGGTCTGCCAACTCCCCCGGCGGAAGCGATGCTTCGAGGACCAGGAACCTGCCCGGTTCCTGCCCCGCCAGCTCCTCGAAGCCTCTCTCCACCCGCCGCATGAAGTCCGCGCCGACGGCCTCGATCCTGTCCAGCGGGGCCCCGAGCATCGCGGCCCGCCTCTCGCGTTCTTCGGAGTCCAGGCGCAGGTAGAAGGTCCTGTCGGGCATCACGGCCTCGACGGCGTAGGAGTTGAGCCCGCGCACGGCCTCTATGCCGAGCCCCCTCCCGAACCCCTGGTA
>JALZNL010000083.1 GCA_030857715.1 Actinomycetota bacterium
GTCCTGGGCGATGCGGAAGATCTCGCCGACTTCGACGCCGGGCCGGATCGCCCCGCAGGCCCTGTCGTGTGCCTCCTGGAGGACGCCGAAGAGACGTTCTGCGGCTGGCTTCGCCCTCCCGTACACGAACGTGCGACCGCCGTCGCCGCGGTAGCCGCCTACGGTGGTGCCGCAGTCGAACTTTATGAGGTCGCCCTCTTGCAAGCCCGCGTCGCGCTCCGAATCCACCCCGATACCGACCCCCGCGCCGACGGCCGGCAGGATCCAGTCGTCCGAGTAGTCCTGGTAGCGGGAATCTGCCATCGCCGCCTGCGCGACGCCCATCACGTAGCGGTGGCGCACGTCCGTCGCCGTCAGGCCGGGACGCAAGTCCTCGACCGCGAAGCGCATCCCCGCCTCCGAGAGCTCCGTCGCCCGCCTCAGCCGCTCGACCTCGGCTGGGTACTTGATGCGCCGCAGCGCGTACATGTCCTCGGTGAAGTCCACCCACTGCGCCTGCGGGGCCACGGCGGAGAATCGGCGGTATGAGTCGAAGAGCATGTAGCGCAGGTCGCTCCCGATCCTCGCGCCGAGCAACCCCCGGTCTCCGAGCAGCCCGCGCACGATCCCATCCTGCTCGCCCTCGTCGAATTGGGCCGGCCTCGGAGCCTCCGTTTCCCCGCTGCCGAGGGGTTCTCGTACCGCCTCGGCGTCCCGGATCTCCGGCCACAACCGGTAGGCGCGCACGTCCCGAATACCAGAGATCCTCCGGGCCGGGCCGGCCTCGAAGTCCCCGATCATCATCCCCGCCTCGACCGACTCGTCGGCTGGGATGACGGCCAGCACGGTGCCATGCATGCGCCACCACTGCATCAAGAAGTAGCTCTGGAAGCCCGTGGCGTAGAAGACGTTCGATGGCGTGTAGGCGACGTAGGCGTCCAACCCGCGCTCGTGAAGCCGCCGCCGGATGGACGAAATTATCTGCTCGTTCACTGAATAAGCCCCCTGGCTCGGACGAGTCTGCACGGGTCGCCCCCGATTCTCCCTTAAGGACCCTCTGTTGGCAACACTTTAGTCAAGTTCCCCTGTTCGTTCAATCCGGCTCTCGACGTCTTGCACCGGACGTTGACGCCGAAGGCGAGACCGGACACACTGGCAGAGCGTAGATCCCGACTCGAACAGGAGGCGAGGCCATGCCGGTTTTGGGGCTCGAACGGCCGGGGACGGGCGGGGTCGGCGCCCGCGTCTTCGACCTGGAACAACCCCGCACCGAGATGATGCCCATACACCCGGCCCACAAGCAGGCCGGCTACTCCTACCTGCTGCACCGCCGCCACGAGGACGAGTACCGCCCCGAAGAGTCCGGCCCGCGCACCGGCGCCTCCGGCCTCCTCGTCTGCGGCGAGCACACCGGCACCCACATCGACGCCCTCTCCCACCAGGCCGACGCCCTGATGCTTTGCGGCGGCGTCCCGGTCGGCGACGTCCAGTCCTCCCGCGGGTTCACCGAGCACGGCGCCGAGAAGATACCCCCGATCGTGGCCCCCGGCGTCCTCCTGGACGTGGCCGCCCTGGAGGGAGTCGAGGCGCTGGGGCCAGGCCACGTCGTCACGGACACGGACCTCGCGGCGTGCTGCAGGCATCAGGGGGTCGAAGTCTCGCCCGGGAGCGTGGCGCTCGTGCGGACCGGCAACGGGCGGTTCTGGGGGGACGAGGGGCGGTACCTCGCGGGCCCGGGGATGGACGCCGGGGCCTCCCGCTGGCTCGCGGACAGGGGTGTGATAGCCGTGGGGGCGGACAACATGGCCTGGGACGTTCCCGGGTTGCGCGATCCCGAGCTCGGGTGCCTGTTGCCGGGGCACCTGATCCTGCTGGCCCGGCGCGGCGTCTACATCATAGAGAACCTGGCCCTCGAAGAACTCGCCGCCGCAGGACACCACGAGTTCGAGTTCGTCTGCCTGCCCCTGAAGCTCGTCGGCGCCACCGGCTCCCCGGTGAGGCCCGTGGCGCTCGTCGCTGGTGGCGTCTAGAAGACGCCGAGGCTTCGGCCAGGGAGAACAACCAAACTCCGCTGCCCGGAACGCACGGGCGGCCCGGGCATCAAGCGTTGGCGGTGGCCTCCAGCAGACGAACCAACAGCTCCAGCCGCTCGACCTCCAGCCGGGCCTCGTAGTGGGCCAGCTCCGCCCGGCGCTTCGTAGACACGAGTTTCGCGTGTTCGGGGGTGTCGAGGATGCCTTCGAGGTATAGCGAGGCCGTGCGCTCGTTCTTCGCCTCCAGCAGGGTGTCGGCGTTCTCGACCTTCGCCCCTCGCTCGTGGTCCGAGAGCGCGTCCGTCGCCGCCACGAGTTCGCGCCGGGTCGCCGTCAGGCGTTCGTAGGCGCGCGAGATCTCCCCGGCCAACCCCTCCGCGTCCAGCCTCAGCCCATCCATATGACCCTCCTCCAAAGACCCGCGCAGCCGGAACGCATATTAAGAGATCTCGCAAACCGCGCAAGACCCTCTGCAAACCGCACGGCCAGCGTCAGTCCCCGGCGGCGAACCCTCCTACCCCCAACCTTCCAATTCATCGTGCTGCCCGAGGGTTGGCGGCGGACGCCGCACCGGCAGCCGCTCCCCGTCCACCAGCACGGGCGAGGCGAGCATCTTCAGCAGCCCCGCGGCGGGATGCTCCACCTCCTGAAACATTCCCGAGCCCAGGACGTGCTCGTCCTCGAACACGTCGGACAGGGCGTTGACCGGCCCGCACGGGACGCCGGCGTCCCGGATCTTCTCGACCCACCCGTCCGCCGGGCGTTCGGAGAAGCGCTTTTGCAGGACCGCGACCAGCTCTTCCCTGTTCGCGACCCGGTCGGGGTTCGTGGCGTAGCGGTCGTCGTCGGCGAGGTCCGGGAGCCCCATAGCCTCGCACAGCCGCCCGAACTGGGCGTTGTTGCCGACGGCGACGACGATGGGTTTGTCCGCAGTGTCGAAGGTCTGGTAGGGGACGATGGAGGGGTGGGCGTTGCCGATGAGGCCGGTGTCCTCGCCGCTAATCAGGTATTCCTGCCCACGGTTGGCGAGCCAGGAGAGGGTGGACTCGAAGAGGGGGACTTCGACGCGCGCGCCCTCTCCTGTCACGGAGCGCCGGTGCAGGGCGGCCAGGATCGCGTTCGCCGCCATCATCCCGCAGAAGATGTCCGCGGCGGCGACGCCGACCTTTGTGGGCTCGCCCCCCGGCTGGCCGGTTATGCCCATGATCCCGGCGCGCGCCTGCACCAGGAAGTCGTAGCCGAGACGGTCCTCGTCCGGCCCCGGCCCGAAACCGGTGATGGAACAGTAGACGAGATCCTGGTTGTGCTCCTTCAACGCCTCGTAGCCGAGGTCCATACCCTCAAGGGCGCCGCGCTTCCAGTTCTCGATGACCACGTCCGCGTCCGCCGCGAGGCGCTTCACGCGCTCCAGTCCCTGATCCGACTTCAAGTCCACCCCGATGGATCTCTTGTTCCGGTTCACGGCGAGAAAATACGCTGACTCTCCACCTGCGAAGGGCGGCCCCCAGTGGCGGGTGTCGTCGCCGCGTTCGGGGTGCTCCACCTTGATCACGTCCGCCCCGAGGTCCGCGAGCGCCATCGTCGCGTACGGGCCAGCCAGCAC
This sequence comes from Actinomycetota bacterium, assembly GCA_030857715.1. The sequence goes on from JALZNL010000083.1 coordinate 3,616, forward strand.
CCGCGAGAGGTCCAATACCCTCAACCCTTCGAGCGGGAGCATCAGCCCTCGCGGGCGTCGTCTATGAGAAAGAGCCGGGTCGGAGCCTCTGAGGGGTTGCGTCCGCGGTGCGCCCCGCCGCCGAGGGGAGCGGGCGGCAGGAAAAACGCCTCGCCTTCCGAAGCCCGTAAGGGTTCGCTGCCGTCGTCGAACTCGTACTCGATCTCACCCGTCAGGACGAACCCGCGATGACCTTCTTCGCACCACCCTTCGCGCGCCGCCCCCGCCTCGTACTCGACCGTCGCCCACCGCGCGCCCCCGACGTCCACCTCGCGGGCCCGGATGCCGGGCGCGTCTTCCGCCCAGGGAAGCTCCTCGAAAGGCACCCTGCGCGCCCTCTCCATCTCCCTCATGTGTGCGCCTCTCCCTTCTCGTGGTGTGCCGGGATGCTTCAGGGTACACGAACCGCCAGACTCGGGCCCGCCTTGCGCGGTGCCGTTGACGCCAGGCCGTCTGTAAAGGCGAACGCGCCGGGTGTGGGCCTTTTATGGGACAATCCTGGTGCCGAAGGGCGGACACCGGGAGGGCGAGAAGATGACCACATCACGCACGGAGGTCGGGCAGAACGGGCGGCGGGCGTCGGCCCCGCCCGGGCACGACTTCCTGAACATCGAGGCGCACCTCTCCGAGGGGGAGCTCGCGGTGCGCGACCGCGTGCGTTCTTTCGTGCGGGAGAGGATCAAGCCGAACATAAAGGACTGGTTCGACCGGGCCGTCTTTCCGAGGGAGATCGTCCCCGAGTTCGCCGACCTCGGCGTCCTCGGCATGCACCTCGAAGGATACGGTTGCGCGGGCAGGAGCGCCGTCGAGTACGGCCTCGCCTGCATGGAGCTGGAAGCCGGGGACTCGGGCCTGCGCACCTTCGTCTCCGTCCAGGGCTCCCTCGCCATGAGCGCGATCCACATGTTCGGCTCCGAGGAACAGAAGGAAGAGTGGCTCCCCCGGATGGCGAAGGGCGAGGCCATCGGCTGCTTCGGCCTGACCGAGCCCTCCGCCGGCTCCGACCCTGCGGGCATGAAGACGTTCGCCCGCAGGGAGGGCTCCGACTGGGTCCTGAACGGTGAGAAGCGCTGGATCGGGCTCGCCACCATCGCCGACGTGGCCGTCGTCTGGGCCCGCACCGACGAGGAGAAGAACCCCGTCCGCGGCTTCCTCGTCCCGACCGACACAGAAGGCTTCACCGCCAAAGACATCACCCCGAAGCTCTCCATGCGCGCCTCCATCCAGTGTGATGTCACGTTCGAGGACGTGAGGCTCCCCGGGAGTGCCATGCTCCCGGAAGCCCGCGGTCTCGGCGGTCCTTTCGCCTGCCTCAACGAGGCGCGCTACGGCATCATCTGGGGGGCGATGGGTGCTGCGAGGGACTGCTACGAGTCGGCGCTCGCGTACGCGGGGGAGAGGGAGCAGTTCGGGAAGCCTATAGGCTCCTTCCAGCTCGTGCAGCAGAAGCTCGTGAACATGCTCATCGAGATAGAGAAGGGCACGCTCCTGGCGCTACACATCGGCAGGATGAAGGACGAGGGGACGCTCGGGCCCGAGCAGATCTCTCTAGGAAAGCTCAACAACGTGCGCGAGGCCATAGAAGTTGCGCGGGAGGCCCGCACGGTCTTCGGGGGCAACGGGGTAACGCTGGACTATCCGCCGATGCGCCACATGGCGAACCTGGAGAGCGTGCGCACCTACGAGGGCACCGACGAGGTGCATACCCTGATCCTCGGCAGCGCCATAACCGGCATCCAGAGCTTCCGGTAGCCCCACCCGGCGACGGACGTAGAATGACCGGCCTGAAGCTGCGGGGATGACGGAGGTGGGGCGGTTGGTCGAACGGGGAGAGGGTGTTCCGGGCACCGGAATCACGCGGGGCAGGTTCCTCGCGGCGCTCGCGCTGGCCGGCGTCGCTGGCGGCGTTCTGGGTTGCGACCCGGCGGGGCGCGTGCGGCCCCTCTACCCGCTTCGACCGAACGGCGGCGAGTGGGCCTTCCGCTCCCGTCCCGACCTCAGCCCGCCGGCAGTGTCCGTCGCGCGGCGGTCGGAGAGGACCGCCCCCGGCTACGTGTTCGTCGCGCCGAAGAACGGGCCAGGCGAGACGGGCCCCGGGCAACGCGGGCCGATGATCGTCGACGACGACGGCCGGCCGGTGTGGTTCCGCCCTCTGCGGGACGATGACGAGAACGCGATGGACTTCAAGGCGCAGCGTTACAAGGGGCTTCCCGTCCTCACCTGGTGGCAGGGTCCGAATACCGCTTACGGCCTGGGCGAGTGCGCGGTTCTGGACGACTCCTACGGGGAGATGACCCGCGTGCGCGCGGGCGGCGGGTACCTGGCGGACCTGCACGAGCTCCTCATCACCGGGCAGGACACCGCCCTCATCACCATCTACGGGCTCGTGCCCCACGACCTCTCTTTAGTGGGCGGGTCCGCGAACGGCGTGGTGGCCGAAGGGATCGTGCAGGAGGTGGACATCGAGACCGGCGAAGTGCTCTTCGAGTGGCACAGCCTGGACCACGTCGGGATAGAAGAGTCGTACTTCCCGCCCCCTGAGAACCCCGCCGAGCCCTTCGACTACTTCCACATAAACTCCGTGGACATCGACCACGACGGCAACCTCCTCGTCTCCGCCCGCAAGACCTCCGCCACCTACAAGATCGACCGCGGGAGCGGCGAGGTCCTGTGGCGGCTGGACGGCAAGAGGAGCGACTTCCGGATGGACCCAGGCGCCACCACCCGCTACCAGCACGACGCCCGCCGCCTGCCCGACGGGACGCTGACGCTCTTCGACAACGGCGAGCAGGGAGAGAACGAGCGGTCTCGCGCCATCGTGGTCGACCTCGACGAGGGCTCCATGAGGGCCTCCCTGGTGTCCGAGTATGTCCACACCGGGCGGCGGCTCTCCCTCACCCAGGGCAACATGCAGACCCTCCCCAACGGCGACGCGTTCGTCGGCTGGGGCAGCGAGCCGGGCTTCTCCGAGTTCCACGGGGACGGTGAGCTCCTCTTCGACGCGAACTTCACGGCCGGGGTGGAGTCCTACCGGGCCTTCCGCTTCCCGTGGGTCGGGAGGCCAGGCGACGAACCTGCCGTGGCGGCCGAGCCCGGGCCCTCCCCCGGGGAGATCTCCGTCCACGCGAGCTGGAACGGCGCGACGGAGGTCGCCTCCTGGGGCATCCTCGCCGGCCCAGCCCCCGACCGCTTGAGGACCCTGGGATCTGTCCCCCGGACCGGATTCGAGACCTCCATGGCGGCACGCACCGACGGGCCCTACGTTGGCGTGAAGGCCCTCGACCGCCGCGGCCGGACGCTCGGACGTTCCGCGGCGATCCGGCCCGGAGAGCGGGCCTCCCAGTCCTCCTCCTGAGCCGCGACTTTGGCCAGGACTCGCCGCCCTGCCCGCGCGGCCGGCTGATATAGTCCGCTTCCGTGTCACAGACAAGACGGGAGGGGACATGGCCCAGATGAAGGCGATCGTGGCCGAACAACCCGGGGAGCCGGAGGTTCTCCGGTACGTTGACGTCGAGCGTCCCGCGCCGCGCGAGTGGGAGGTCCTGGTCGGGGTAGAGGCCGCCGGCATCAACTACGCCGACACCATGCGCCGCCGCGACAAGTACCTCACCCGCCAGCGCTTCCCTTTCACCCCCGGTTCGGAGGTGGCCGGCACGGTCGTCGAGGTGGGGGAGGGCGTCGAGAACGCCTCCGAGGGCGACCGGGTGGTCACCCTGATCGACGCGGGCGGCTACGCGGACTTCGCCGTGGCGCCCGCCGCCTCCCTCATCCCCATGCCCGAGAACCTCGGCTTCGAGGAGGCCGCCGCCGTCCCCCTCCAGGGCCTCACCGCCTACCACATCCTAAAGACCTCGGGTGCCCTGAAAGAAGGCGAGAGCGTCCTCGTCCACGCCGCCGCGGGTGGCGTCGGCACTTTAGCCGTCCAGATGGCGAAGCTGCTCGGGGCCGGCCGGGTCATCGCCACCGCCAGCAGCGACGAGAAGCTCGACCTCGCCCGCTCCCTCGGCGCCGACGTCCTCATCGACTACACCGAAGAAGATTGGCCCGAGAAGGTCGTGGAGGCCACAGACGGCGAAGGCGCCGACGTCATCCTGGAGATGGTCGGGGCGGACTTCCCCAAAAAGAACCTCGAGTGCCTGGCGACCTTCGGCCGGATGGTCGTCTTCGGCTCCGCCAGCGGCGAGCGCGGAACCATGATGCCCGCCGCCCTCATGACCGGATGTCAATCCGTCGTGGGCTTCTGGCTCATCCCGATCCTCTCCCGCCCCGACCTCTTCGTCCCGAGCCTCGAAGAGACCCTCGGCTGGATAGCCTCCGGCGACCTCAAACTGACGATCGGAGCCACCTACTCCCTAGAAAGCGCCGCCGAAGCCCACGCAGATCTGGAAGATAGAAAAACTACCGGGAAGCTGATACTCAGGCCCTAGGTGTCAGGTTTCAGGCATCAGGTCTTCCACCCGAAGTTCGATCCGACATCGAAAGATCCGCAACCGGACTTGCAGAGAACCACCACGAAAAGAGAGGGCGGGGAGAACCTCCCCGCCCTCGCAAACCTGAAGCCTGAAACCTGTTACCTGAAGCCTCTAAACC
>JALZNL010000559.1 GCA_030857715.1 Actinomycetota bacterium
CATCACGTCCACGTCGACGGGGTAGGTGTGGCTGAAGCCCTTGAGCGTGAGGTTCGCATCGCGGATCGTGCCCCTCCTGAGGCCGCCGACGGAGATCTCCGAGGGGTAGGGCGTCGCCGCGTAGGGCGGCTGCACATTGCCGGTATCCGGGATCGTGATGGGGGCTGTGTTGGAGAAGGTCTTTGTGACGGTCTTGTACCTCCCGGCGGCGTCCGCGGGCTGCGTCGTCGCGACCAGCCTAGCCCACGTATCCCGTCCCAACAAACTACCGGTAGCCCGGCTTGCGGAAGGATTGATCCTTCCGCAAGCCGCTGTAAGGCTTTTCCGCATACTCGAGTATACAGAAAGTCGGGGGCCCCACGGAGGGACCCCCGGCGTGTGCGTAGGAGGTGCAAGTTGTCCGCTTAGGCGTCGGGCTACTTCCCTCTGGGCTCCACTACGGCCCTCACCGCGTCCGAGTAGTCCGAGGCGTCGCGCTCTCGGGCGCCGGGGTTGGTAAAGCTGGCGTACGCCCGGTTGGTGTAGGAGCCTGCCACCACCGGCCTGACGTAGATCTTAGCCGTGACCGTCCTGTCGGCCCGCAGGGTGCCCAGGCGGCAAGTCACGACCCGGTCTTCTATGCTGCAGCTGCCGGGGACTTCCCTGCTCGTGCTCGTCCTGATGAACCTGACCTTGGAGGGTAGGGGATCCCTCATCCTGACTCTTTCGGCGCGGGTGGAGCCATCGTTCGTGATCTTAACGGTAAAGACCTGCCGCTCGCCAACCTGCACGGTATTGGGAGAGACCGTCTTCTTGACGTCCAGGTCTACGCTTCGCGTCTCCTGGGCCCCGGCTACTCCGCCTCCCAGGGCCACCAGCAGCGCCGCCATCGCTGCGAGCGACCCCGCCACCAACGCCGCCCACAGTCTGGCCCCCCGTCCCGACGTAGTGTTCGTCATGATGTCCTCCGTTCGTCTGTAGGCCGAGGAAGGTTTCCTCCAGGAGGGTATCCTGGCCCCTTTGTTGCGTGTCGGGGGCAGCGTACAGCCCCGCACGAGCACGACACATCCCCCAAACGGACTATCTTGTAACTATTTTATCTAAACTCCTGGAACCCTCAGGGCGAAGTTTCCAGGATGTAGATCACGGGCGAAGCTCGGGCAGATTCTTCGAGGTCGGGGAGTTTTCCCAGGCGATTCTGCGCCCCGGAGACGTCGGATTCGATGGCCACACGTTTACCCCGCTGTTGGCCTGACCAGTCCGTCAGCTACCGGGGTGTAGGGGACGGCTCGATGCGTTCTTTGCCGACGTAGGGAACCAGCGCTTCGGGGAGCTTCACGGTGCCGTCCTCTTGCTGGTAGACCTCCAGGAGGGCGATGAGGGCGCGGCTCATGGCGAGGGCTGTGCCGTTTAGGGTGTGGAGGAGCTGGGGGCGTCCGCCTTCCTTGCGGTAGCGGATGCGGAGGCGGCGGGCCTGGTAGTCGGTGGTGTTGGAGGTGCTGGTGACCTCGCCGAAGTCGTCGCGGCCCGGCATCCAGGCCTCGAGGTCGTACTTGCGGTAGGCGGCGCCGCCCAGGTCGCCGGTGCAGATGTCCACGACGCGGTACGGCAGGCCGAGCCCCTGGAAGATCCTCTCCTCTATCTCGACCATCTCCTCGTGGACGGACTCGGAATCTTCCGGCGTGGTGAAAGCGAACATCTCGACCTTGGTGAACTGGTGGACGCGGTAGAGGCCGCGGCTCGCCCGGCCGTGGGAGCCTGCCTCCGTGCGGAAGCAGTGCGAGAGGCCAGCGTAGCGGAGGGGGAGGCGCCCTTCCTCGACTATCTCGTCCGTCAACTGTCCGGCAAGCGGTATCTCGGCCGTGGCGATTAGGGAGAGGTCGTCGTCTTCGACGGAGTAGATCTGGGTCTCCGGCCCGCGGGGAATAAAGCCCGTCCCGACGAGCGCCTCGTCGCGCGCGAGGTCGGGCGTGATGGTCGGCTCGTAGCCGTAGCCGGCGAGCAGTTCCAGCGCGTAACGGATCAGGCCGAGCTCCAGCAGGACGGCATCTCCCCTGAGGAAGTAGAACTTGCTGCCCGTGGTCTTGGCGCCCGCCTCGAAGTCTATGATGCCGAGCGATTCGCCCAGTTCGACGTGGTCCTTCGGCTCGAAGGAGAAGTCGGGGATCTCGCCGGAGCGCCGGATCTCGACGTTCTCCGAGTCGTCCCTGCCGATGGGCGAGTCGGGGTGGGTCATGTTCGGGATCTTGAGCTGCTCGTCGCGCAGCCGCTCTTCGATCTCGTGGAGCTCTGTCTCTTTGGCGGGGATCTCCTGCTTCATCTCCCTGGACCCCACGATGAGCTTCTCGCGGGCGGTGGGATCTCGCTCCTGGCCGATGCTCTTCGCAATCCGGTTCTGCTCCTGCTTGAGCTCATTGACCTCCTGGATAAGCGCCGAGCGCCGGTCGGCCAGCTCGACGACGAGCCCGACGTCCGCCTCGACGCCCCGATTCCGACAGTTCTCCTGGACGGCCTTCGCGTTCTCGCGGATGAATTTGAGATCGAGCATTGGGGCTCCCTTCGGT
>JALZNL010000084.1 GCA_030857715.1 Actinomycetota bacterium
GCAGAAGAGGCCGAGTTGTGGAGGTCAGCCCCAAGGTCGCGCACGGCTCCCGCAAGCGCGTGAATCTTGAGCTACAGAGGTTGGCCTACAAGGAGCCCAACCTCTCTGCCATCGAGCGTCAGAACGCCACGGCGAGGAGGATGAACGCCTACCTGGTCAGAAAGAGCCTGGCCTTCGGACGCACGGAAGGAGCTCGAGAGGCTCTGGGATGGTTTTCTACGGTGGTCTACAACTTCTGCCGTAGCCAGCGAGGGCTGAGGGTGCGGTTGAACACCCCGGAAGGCAGCAGGCGCTACGAGCAGCGGACCCCGGCGATGGCGGCGAGGCTGACCGAATCTATTTGGACGGTAGCTGAGGTGCTTCGTACTCCGGTCTATGCAGCGGGAGGTACGGGATAATCACACACAACTACCCGGCTCTGAGATCGAGCTGGTAGTGGATGGTGCGGTCGTGGACCCGCTACACGCTTACTGGGATCGCGCAACCACCGATCGACGGGGCTTGTTGCTCGCCCTTCTCGCAGAATCGGGTATCAGTGTCTCGGTCCGCGATAACACCTGGCGGGTATGGTACCCCAGGCGTGCCACGAGGCTGCGGAAGCTCCCGGCCAGCAGGACGGAGGTTTGAACTCACGAAACTCGGACTCGCGCGATTGTGGCTGCCGGGGCAGCCCGGGCGAAAACGCCCCTCAAACACCGGAGCAGCGAGGTTTCGGCTAGACTAACAAGTCACTATTAAACCAATGCAAAGTTTCAACCTTAGTGAAGGAGGAACAGAGATGGGACTCGACGATTTCGTGGATTCCAAGGTAGCTATCGCCGTTGCGGCGACCGCGGCGGTCACGTCGCCGCGGGTACGTGGGGTGTTGCGCCGCGGCGCGGTCTACGGGGTGGCGGGGACGATCATGGCCGGTGACGCCGTCTCTGCGGCCGCCCGGGGTGTCAGGCACGGCGCTCGACAGGCCGCCGATTCGGCCGGGGGTGTCGTTCAGGATGGTGCGGAGCAGGCAAGGCCGGAGGGCTCCGGGCCCGCGGAAGCCGGAGCTACAGAGACCGGAGCTACGGAGACCGAGTCTTGAGCAACAACGAGAACCCGGGCGAGGGACCGCAGCGCCCGGCGAAGGATCGGGCCGAGGAGTGGCTGGACCGCACCGGGCAGAGAGTTGGCTTCTTTGCCTCGATGGCCGGAACGCGCCTGTCCCGGTTCGCTGCCCTCGCTCGCGAGGAGGTCGAGGACATCTGGGCGGAAGCCCACAACCTGAGCCGCGAGAGGCAGGAAACCGGAGCCGGTGAGGAGACGAAGGCGGTCGACGCCACGGAAGAAGCCCGCCGCGAGGCGCAGAGGCTGAACGTGGACCTCCGAGAGGTGAAGGGCTCCGGAATCAATAGCCGGGTAACCGCGGAAGATGTCCAGCGTGAAAAGGGAGCCGATCCGGAGACCGGATCGGCCGAGTCGTAGGGCGGGTCGTAGGGCGGGTCGGGCGTAAAGAAGCCGTGGTCAGACGTGGCGCCAAGGCGCGACCTGCCTAATATTTGGAGTCACGTCTCGGAGTGTGCCGGATGAAAGGTGCGGGTATCGGATGAGTCTAACCACCGCTGAAAGGCCACGTGTTGTCCGCGCGACCCCGGGCCGCGTCCGCGTACATCTGCCGGCGTGGGACGGACGAGGACAACGTGCCCTGGAGACTGGGTTGCGCCGGGTACACGGGGTGCTGGGAGCCGAGGCAAACCCGCTGACCCGCAACATCCTGATCCGTTTCGATCCCGCCGCAGCGGACGAGCAAACCGTCGTCGTGACGGTACGAGAGCTAGAGGCGGAGGTCGTGGATGCTGCGCCCGAGGACGAGACGGAGCTTCCCCCGGCGCAGCGCGAACGGCGCGGCGGCGCCGGAACCACAGGACGCGCGCGGATCGCGGTGCGAGGCCTGGATCGCGACCCGCAACTTACCCGGCTCGTCGTCGAGCGCCTGGAGCGCTGGCCGACCGTCAGGGCGAGCGCCAGCCAGCTCACCGGCCGGGTGCTGGTCGAGTTCGATGAAAGCACCGTCCGGCTGGAGGATCTAACCTCGGAGGTCGCCGACCTGGAGGCGCCCGGACTCCAGCACGAGGGGCGGCCGAACCACCCCCTGGATCCCGAACCGCTGGCCCAGAGCGCGACCCGCACGGCCGGGGCGGCGCTCGGTCTCGGGCTCCTCGCTTCCCGGCGGATGCTCGGTCGCACGGGTCCCCCAAGCATCGGGAGCGGCCCCGCGGTGGCCGCGGGGGTGATCAGCGTCCTGGACGGGTTTCCCGCCACCCGCAACGGGTTGCGCCGGATCGTCGGGCCGAACGCCGCCGATCTGACGTTCAACGCCGCGAACATCGCGCTTTTGACCCTCTCTGGCGGCACCCTCGGCCTGGCGGTCGGCGGCGCGGCGGCCTTGCGATTGCTCACAGAGGTACAGGCCCGAAGAACCTCCTGGCGCCGTTACGAGGAGTCCCTCGAGAGCTCGGCCCCGGCGCGGCAAGGTGCGATACCAGGCGCGACGATACGACTGGAAAGCGGGCAGAGGACACCGCTTCCAGCCCGGGTGTTGGAGGGCACCGGCACCGGAGTCGGCGCCGACGGTCTGCCCGAGCCGGTCATCCCGGGAGGCACGGTGTCCTCCGGTTCCCGCCTGCACGGCGGGCCGTTCGCGCTGGAGCTGCGGGAGGGCCCGGCTTTCACCCCGAAGCCCAGACCGGCGCCGGCCGCCGCGACGCTATACGACCGCTACGTGCGAACCGCCGGGCCTCTCTCGCTCGCCTACGCAGGAGCAACGGCCCTCCTGACCCGTTCCCTGACCCGGACACTGGCGGCGCTACTCCTGGTAAACCCCCGCGCGGGCGTACTGGGCGCGGAGGCCGCCGGTACCGGAGCGTCGGCGCGGGTGCTGCGCTCGGGGGTAACGGTCGTTGGCACACGCCCGGAGCGAGGAGTGCGCCTGCCCGACGCCCTGCTTCTAGACGGGCCGCGCACGCTGACCGACGGCCTGGAGGTCAGCAGCGCCCTGCCGCTAAGCGATACCCACGATGCCTCCGGTCTCCTTGCGCGGGCGGCGGGGGTCTCCGCCGCCGCCGGCTCGCCGTGGGGGCGGGTATTCCCCACGGAGGGGAGCGCGTCGGCCTCCGAGGGGGCATTCGACGGAAAGGCCGCCACCGCCTACATCGAAGAGACTCGCTACTCGCTGGGTCTTGTAGAGGAGGGGGATCCGGTTTCGGCTGAGGCTCGCTTTCAGACGCGCGGTGGTTATCTCCTGGTCCTCCGTAGCGACGACGGAGGACCAGAAGGTCTCCTTGCGCTGCGGCCTCGGCTCGCGGCGGGTGTGGCGGAGCTGGTCGGAGCGTGCCGTCGGCATGGGGTAGAGATCGGGGTGCTCTCCGGTGGCGATCCCGCCGCGGCGCAGGAGGTTGCCCGCCGCGCCGAGGTAGAGCTACTCGCCCGCGATGGGCACGAGGGTTCGGCGGAGACCATCCGTAGCCGCCAACAACAGGGACAGGTGGTCGCGTTTGCCTCCGACAACGCGCATGCCGCTTCGGCCTTCGACGCGTGTGACCTGGCGCTCGGAATTACGGAGGGTGGCCCCCTGCCCGCCCGCGCCGACCTCCTGGCCCCGGACTTGGGTGCTCTCGCCGCCGTGATCGAGGCGGGAGCCCTCCGCGAGGCGGCGGTCCGGGACTCGGTAGCGCTCTCTGCCGTCTCCACCGTGACCGGCGCGCTGTGGGGCGCGCTGGGAAGACCCGGTGTTGTGTATGCTCCATACCCGGCTAGCCTCGCCGCGCTCGGCGCCCTGGCCTCTGGCTGGGCCAGGCTGCGAGGCGGGGAGCGGCCTCGCTCTTCGGTCTCTCACGTAGCGGACCCTCGCCCGGAGCGTTGGGGCCGGCGCAGCGTACAGAGCACGCTACGCGCCCTGGATACCGGCGAGGCGGGTCTGACGAGCGCCCAGGCGGCACAGAGGAGGCAAGAGGCGCCCCCCAGGGCGGCGCGGCGCAACAGGCTCGTGAATGGCATCCTCGACCAGCTCCGCTCGCCGCTGACCGGGGTGCTCGCGGCCGGTGCGGGGCTCTCGCTCCTTCTGGACTCGACCGCCGACGTGGCCATGATAGGCACCATGATCGTGGCCAACGCTGGCGCAGGCGCCTGGCAGGAGCGCCAGGCGGACAAGACCGCCGAGGCTCTTGAGGCCCTGTGGACGGCCTATGCCAGCGTCTTGCGCGACGGCTCTCCCGTAACGGTGCCCGCGACAGAAGTCGTGCCGGGGGACGTGCTAATACTGGCGCCGGGAGACCGGATCACCGCCGACGCGCGCCTGATTGACGCCAGCGGCCTGGAGGTGGACGAGGCTGCCCTGACCGGGGAGTCGGTGCCGGTCCCGAAGTCCCCCGACGAGGGCATCGACACCAGTCGCATCGTTCTCGAGGGCAGCGACGTAACCGTCGGCGCCGGCCGCGCGGTGGTCGTCGCCACCGGCCGCGACACCAGGATGGGCGCGATCGCTGCCGCCCTGGCCGTCGACGACCCACAGCAGAGCCCGCTCACCACGCGCCTCGAACGGATGCTGCGTCAGGCCCTCCCCCTGATAGCGGCGGGTGGCGCGATCGTGTTCGCCTCCGGAGTGTTGCGAGGACGGCCTCCTCTGCCCCAGCTGGCCCTGGGAGCGAGCGTCGCCATCGCTGCCGTGGTCGGCGGGCGTCTGTACGTGGAGGGAGCGGCGGAAGCCCTCGTCCACCGCTGCGGCGGGGTGCGCTTCGGGGACGAGGAGCGTCCCCTGGACGAAGCCGGACGGCGCGAGCTCCTCGCCAGAACCCGTAGTCTGGCCGAACGCGGCCTACGTGTGCTCATGGTCGCCGAAGGCTCCTCCGACATACCGCTCGACGACCCGCGCGGTCTCGTCGCCCTGGGCTTTCTCGGGATCAGCGACCCTCTGAGGCCAGCAGTGCCCGGAGCAGTTCAGCGGTGCCACGAGGCAGGCGTCCGGGTGGTCATGCTTACCGGAGACCACCCCGCCACCGCCACCGCCATAGCCCGCGATGCCGGTTTGCTCGACGATGGCCACAAGCTGCTCACCGGCTCCGAGATAGCGGAGCTGGACGATACGGAGCTGGATCGGCGCCTGCAAGAGGCGACGGTCATCGCGCGGGTCACGCCGCTGGACAAGCTGCGCATCGTCGAGAGCCTCCAGCGCTCCGGCCACACCGTCGCCATGACGGGTGACGGCGTAAACGACGCGCCAGCCTTGCGGCTCGCGGACGCCGGGGTGGCGATGGGCCGCGGCGGTACGGAGGTCGCCCGCCAGACCGCCGACGTGGTGCTCGCCGACGACGACTTCTCCACCCTCGTAGAAGCGTTGGTGGAGGGACGCAGCTTCTGGCGCAACATCCGCCGCGCCCTCGGTCTGCTTTTGGGCGGCAACCTCGGCGAGCTCGGCCTCATGGCGGGAGCCAGCGTCCTGAGCACCGCCTCCCCGCTGATCTCCGTCCAGGTCCTGGCGATGAACCTCATTACCGACGTGCTGCCAGCCCTGGCCGTGGCGCTCCAACAACCCGAGCATCGGAACCTCTCGGGGTTGAATCGGGAGGGAGCCTCCGCCCTGGAGAGCTCCCTGCGCAACGACGTCCTGCGGCGGGGCGTCGCCACGGCGGCCCCTTCGCTGGCCGCGTACATGATCGCGCTGCGCTCCTCCAGCCTGCCCCAGGCCCGCGCCGTCGCCTACGCCAGCATCGTCGTCACCCAGCTTGCCCAGACACTCGACGTCGGCCGGGCCGAAGGCGGTCTCAGTCGCTCCGTGGCCGGCGCCGTGGCCGGCTCCGCGGTCCTACTTGGAGCCACCTTCGCCGTGAGCCCCCTGCGCACCTTCCTGAACCTCACGCTGCCGACGCCCCTGGGCTGGACCCTCGTCGGGGCCGGGACGCTCGCCGCCGTGCTGCTGGGCCGCCTGCGCTCGCACCCTACCCTCTTCGCAACACCAACGGCAGAGCCTGCCATGGGCTAACCGGGGACAAACCCGCGTGCATACCATCTGGCCTGTCACTAGAGCGCGGTTGTTCATCGCACGCACTCTCGTGACAGGCCCTGTGGACTTGCAGCAATTAGCGGGCTAACGTTCCACCGTCATGACGTTGCTCTCCGGATTGGTTGTCGCTCTCCGAGAGGCTCTGGATGAAGAGCAAGTCCGCCAGAGGCTGGCCAAGTGAATGCGAATTGCCACTCTCGTCTTCGACCGCAACGACACCGTCCACGGTACGGATCTCCTGCACCTTGAGTAGCCTCCCGGGCACGAGCCCTCTCTTCTCCAGGAAACCTAGTGTGGAGGCATCTTCGTGATCCACATGAGAGATGCGAACACAATCGCCGTCCGTGGTCTCGGTGAGGGGCCGGGAAGCTACCTGATCCAAAGTCCCGTCCGTCCTCGGGATGGGATCCCCATGGAGGTCGCGCTCCGGGTGGCCGAGCATCTCCGCCAGACGCTCGGTGAACTCGTCCGAGACGGCGTGCTCGAGTCTCTCCGCCTCCTCGTGTACCTCCTCCCACGAGTAGCTCAGGTACTCCAGTAAGAAGCTCTCGATCAACCTGTGGCGCCGCACCAGCCGCAACGCCTCCTCCAGCCCGCGCTCGGTGAGAAAAGCCCCATGGTAGCGTTCGTACTCGACAAACCCCATCTCCCGCAAGCGCCCGAACATGCTGCTGACGGAAGCAGGCGCGACAGAGAGATGCTCCGAGACCGTTTTGGTCGAAGCGGGGCTCATTGCAGCGACTATCCCAGATAGTTTTCAGGTAGTCGCCTACCTGACATGCTCCCCGGAATTCGATCCAGTTACGATGAGAGTCCAGGAGACCCAAAAGGTCACGAGGAGGACTCTGTATGGGCAAGGGCTACTCACCAGAACAAATCGTCCGCAAGCTCCGGGATGCAGAGGGCAAGCTAGCTTCCGGCTCGACGGTCCCGGAGGTGGCCCGGGAGCTGGGCATCTCCGAGGCTACGTTCCACCGCTGGAGAAAGCAGTACGGTGGGATGAGCCCACAGGAGGCAAAACGCCTCAAGGAGCTGGAGAAAGAGAATGCGCGCCTGAAGAAGATGGTCGCCGACCAAGCTCTGGATATAGACATCCTAAAGGAGGTGAATCGGGGAAACGAACTTCATTTCTGAGCCCGGCCCGGAGAAAGAAGGCGGTGACTCACGTACAGAAGACCTTCTCCCTCTCCGAGCGCCGGGCATGTCATGCCATGGATCAGCCCAGATCTACCCAGCGCTACACTGAGCACAGACCCGGTGCTGATCAGGCTCTATCTTCTCGGATTAGCGAGCTCTCCAGGCAGAACCCCCGCTACGGCTACCGCAGAGTATGGGCGCTACTGCGCCGAGAAGGCTGGGCAGTGAACAAAAAGCGGGTCCGTAGGATCTGGAGAGAGGCGGGATTGAAGGTCCCCCAAAAGCAGCATAAGAGCCGGCGTATAGCGGGCAGTGGTGAGAACGGCGTTACGAAGAGAAGAGCCGAATACCCCGATCACGTCTGGAGCTACGACTTCGCGATGGACGCCACCGAAGATGGCCGGAGGGTGAAGGTGATACCGGTAGTGGATGAGTACACCAGAGAATGCCTCTCGCTAGAAGGGCAGCGCTCTATCAAAGCCGAGGGGATCATAGACACGCTCTCCAGGCTGTTCGCCGAGCGGGGCGCGCCGGATTACCTGCGCTCGGACAACGGCCCCGAATTCATCGCGCCGGCTGTCAAGGAGTGGCTAGCTGTCTCTGGGGTAAAGACGCTGTACATAGAGCCCGGCTCTCCGTGGGAGAATGCCTACTCGGAGACCTTTGTAAGCAGGCTACGCGACGAGTTGCTAGAGCGTGAGCTGTTCGTCACTCTGAAGGAGGCGCAGGTACTGCTAGAGGACTATCGAAAGCATTACAATCAGAGCAGGCCGCATGGAGCGCTCTCGTATCTGACCCCGTCGGAGTTCGCAGCGCTCGAAGCTCGACAGGGCCAGAGCTCTGGCCCTGCTGAGCAGCTAGAATCCGTACAAAGGCTCTCATCGTGAGTGGTACGAAGAATGGGACCCGGTCACCAGTTCTGAACGGTGTTCGTCACTTCTTTGAGAGACGGAGAGTCGGTCTCGGCAGCCGCCCAGTGGACGGTCGCCAGTAGCTCAAGGCCATAGGGCGTCTCA
>JALZNL010000560.1 GCA_030857715.1 Actinomycetota bacterium
GCACCTCGATGTCGGCTCGTCGCATCCTGGGGCTGGAGTCGGTCCCAAGGGTTGGGCTGTTCGCCCATTAAAGCGGTACGCGAGCTGGGTTTAGAACGTCGTGAGACAGTTCGGTCCCTATCCGCTGTGCGCGTAGGAATATTGAGAAGGGCTGTCCCTAGTACGAGAGGACCGGGACGGACGAACCTCTGGTGTGCCAGTTGTCCTGCCAAGGGCATGGCTGGTTGGCTACGTTCGGAAAGGATAACCGCTGAAAGCATCTAAGCGGGAAGCCTGCTTCGAGATGAGTATTCCCACCCCCTTTGAGGGGTTAAGGCTCCCAGTAGACGACTGGGTTGATAGGCCAGATGTGGAAGCCCGGTAACGGGTGGAGCTGACTGGTACTAATAGGCCGAGGGCTTGTCCTCAGTTGCTCGCGTCCACTGTGTAGTTCTGAAGTAGCGAACCGTGTTGTTTTCCGGTTGGTTATCTTCATAGTGTTTCGGTGGTCATAGCGTTAGGGAAACGCCCGGTTCCATTCCGAACCCGGAAGCTAAGCCTTTCAGCGCCGATGGTACTGCAGGGGGGACCCTGTGGGAGAGTAGGACGCCGCCGAACAATTTTTAGTCGGAGTAGCCCCGGGCCTTATGGTCCGGGGCTACTCTGCGTTATGCGCCTTTCTCGGGGGTGCTCTTCGAAGCACTGAGCATTGCTTAACCGAGTGAGTGGGGCCAGTGATCCCGGGCCTGCTCCTGCGAGCGGAGAACGGCGAGGGTGGGCAGGCCGGCCGCGGTGCCGTCGGAGATCAGATCCGGCAGACAGGGAATCGGGGCGAGGGTCGCGATGTCATCCAGCACAAAGGACATTGGTGGGTCGAGCCGACCGGAGGATGACCGTGCGGCCATGCGCCGGCCGTGCTCGACCACGCTGGAGACGAGTGCGGTCAACAGGGGCATCGCACCCGGGTGGGCTCGCGGATCTTCGATCGGCTGGCCCACTACGTAAAGAGTGCCCCGATCGGCGATGAATGACTCCGCGTCGAAGGTCTCATTACGGCCGGGATTGCACGCGTCCCTGAGATGAACGGAGTTGAGGGACTCCAGCGCCCGCTGGATGAGGGACTGCGCGACGTCGCGGCGGTCGGGGTGAGCGTGCAACGAGGACTCCAGCTCCCCGCTCCAGCCCGGCGCCGCGCCGGAGGACGTCCGGAGGATGCGCACCGCTTCCTGAGCGCCGCCGGCGGACCAGCGGCCGACCTGACGGAATGGCAGCCCGTCCACAGCGGCGGCGTGCAGCCAGCAGCGCAAGAGCGTTTCCGCGGTGGCGAACATCGGTCCGTCCAGTGTCGCGTGCGGGCGCAGCGGGTGAAGGAGCGCACGCGCCCGGGCGGCAGCCGTCGCCGCTTCCTCGCAGCCGCTGTGGGGGGCCCAGCGCAGTCGGTCGGGGGTGTCGATGAGCCGGGTGGGGTCGTAGAGGAACACCGGGCCGTGTTTGCTGCGGTTGCCCACCGTCTGGTGGTAGGTGTCCGGGTCGGCGGTGGTGACGAGTGCGGGCCCGGCCGCGTTGAGAATGGCCGGCTGGACGAGGCGCTTCCCCTTGTCGCTGCGGTGCGGGACGAAGGCCAGGTGTGACCGGGTGAGTTCGCCTCCTGCCAGCGGCCCGTAGGGCGCTTCCGCTGCGGTCGCGCTCTGCGCGGGCTCGGCGGGCGCCGGCGTGGGAGGGGGGACGGCTTCCCCCGGGGCGGTGACCGGTGCCTGGGCCGGTGCGTGGGCGGGTACGGCGGCGACGGGCGGTGAATGGGCTGCGGAGCGCTGCTCTCCCGCCGCCGTGGCGGCTTCCCGGCGGGCGGCGCGTACGAGGCGGTAGCGGGTCGTCACACCGATCAGGAAGACGGTCATGACGAACAGGACCATGAGCTGGCTGATGAAGATCCCCCAGAACAGCCCGTAGCCCGGGAGTTCCCCGGCCGGCGTTCCGGGCCAGGCTCCGGTGATGTCGTGCGGCTGCGCGACGAGGTGACGCATGGCCGCGGGCGTCTGGCCGAAGCGGACGCCGGAGGGCCAGCCGTCGCGCGCGAAGAAGCCGGCCAGTCCGGTCGCCGTCCAGACCAGGCAGGTCATGGCCAGCAGGAATCCCAGGACCCCGAGGATGAGACCGTCCGGGACGCCACCCTGCTGCCGGTGCGCGTCGCGTCGCTCCCGCGCCGCCACGTCAGGCCACCGCGTCGTCTGCGAGCTGCTTTTCCACCGCCGCCGCGATCTCCGCCTCGTCGTGCTCGTGCTGTTCGGCCTGTTCGAGCGAACTCTGTGTCATAGCGCGGTCGGTGAAGACCAGCGGCTGTTCGGCCTCGGTGATGAGGTGTTTGACGACCTGGACGTTGCCGTTGACGTCCCAGACCGCGATGCCCGGAGTCAGCGAGGGGATGATCTCGACCGCCCAGCGGGGGAGTCCGAGTACCTTGCCGGTGGCCCTGGCCTCGTCTGCCTTCTGCGCGTAGATGGTCCGGGTGGAGGCCATCTTGAGGATCGCGGCCGCTTCCTTGGCAGCCGCGCCGTCTACG
>JALZNL010000085.1 GCA_030857715.1 Actinomycetota bacterium
GGTACTCTCCGACCTCGACTTCGACTACGTAGATTACGCTGACAGGCACTTCGAACGCTGTCGGGAACAGGCGGAAGACGGACGGTACCGGCAGTGGTTGCGCGACGCGGCCGGGGAGGTGTGAGCCGGGCCGGTATCCGGAGGAGAAGACCGTGAAGGAGAGCGAAGGAGAAGCAGGTTCATGGCTCTAATCGGGGACATCGTCATCTACATCATAATGGCCTTCGTAGTTATCGGGGCCATCGCGGCCGTCCGCGACGACGAGCACGGGATGGGCAGAGAGTTCAAGGAGGGACTGTATTCCATCGGTCCCATCTTCGTTCCCGTAGCCGGGATCATGGCCTCCATCCCCTACCTGTCGAGGTTCATAGAATGGGCCATCGGTCCCATCTTCGGCCTGGTCGGGGCGAGTCCGGCGA
This sequence comes from Actinomycetota bacterium, assembly GCA_030857715.1. Next base: position 420 of record JALZNL010000085.1, read on the forward strand.
TGGCGGGGACGACCTTTATCGCCGTGGACATGGGCGGATACCAGCTCGCGCAGGCCACGGCCGGCAACACGGCCGACTGGATCATGGCCTCCATAATCGGTTACATGGCCGGCGCGACGATAGTGTTCAGCATCCCGGTCGGGCTGGCGATGCTCGACAACAGGGACCACAAGTACATGGCGCTCGGGATCATGTCCGGCATCCTGACTGTGCCTATAGGGGTGCTGATAACGACCGGCATCCTCTCGCTGACCAACGCGGACGTCAGGGATGAAGTCTCGACCACCGCGCAGTCGACCTTCTCGATGGGTGCGCTCGGCTTCGGCACCATCTTCGCCAACCTGGTGCCGCTGGTCATGATCGTGGTGGCGATAGCGCTGGGACTCTACTTCTACGCGGACGCGATGATCAAGGGCTTCATGTGGTTCGGCCGGTTCATGGACGCGGGCATCAAGCTGGTGCTGGCGTTCTCGATCGTCGAGTACTTTACCGGCTTCTTCTCCACCGTCCTCGGAGGGTGGGGTTTCGACCCGATCATCGCCGACGCCCAGGACCAGTTCCGAGCGCTGGAGATCGCGGGTTACATCGGGATCGTGCTGGCCGGCGCGTTTCCGATGGTCTACGCGATCCGGACCTATCTCGCCAGGCCCTTGAGCGCCGTGGGGCGGCGGGTCGGGATGAGCGTCGAGGGCAGCGCTGGGGTCCTGGCGGCCGCCGCCAATATACTCGCCCTTTACCACCTGATCCGGAAGATGCCCCCGAAGGACAAGGTCTTGTGCATAGCTTTCGCGGTCTGCTCGGCGTTCTTGCTGGGGGATCACCTGGCCTTCACGGCCAACTTCCAGCCGAACATGATCCTGCCTCTCATGCTCGGCAAATTCGGAGCGGGACTACTCGCGATGGTCTTGGCGGTCTGGATCGCCGTCCCCAAGGCTCGCGAGTTGGAGGAACAGGACCGCGCCGCCGGCGTGATAGCCCCGGGCGAGTATCTACCCGTGGGAGGACTGGGGGCAGGGGAGCGTGGGCCCGTGGAGGACCCGGAGACCGGCGCGCGGCGAGAGGAAGAGGACCCCGAAGGCGACCCGCAGCGGGTTGATCGTTGACCCCGCGTCGCTTACACGGGGTCCTCTAGAACCAGACAGGAGGCGCGACGATTGAAGAGTGAGGCCCGGGTGGTCGTCATCGGTGGCGGCGTGGGGGGAACGAGCATCGCCTACCACCTGACGGAGATGGGCTACAGGGACGTCGTGCTCCTGGAGAAGAGCGGCCTCACGGACGGCACCACGTTCCACTCCGCGGGCCTGGTCGGTCAACTCAGGCCGACCGAGACCCTGACCAGGATGAACATGCACAGCGTCGGGCTCTACCGGCGCCTCGAGGAGGAGACGGGCGTGGACCCGGGCTGGCGGGAGGTCGGCAGCCTCAGGCTGGCCTCCTCGCGGGACCGCATGGAGGAGCTGACCAGGCTCGTGGGCCGGGCACGGACCTTCGGGCTTCCGCTGGAGATCATCAGCGCGGAAGAGGCCCTCGAGTTGTTCCCGCTCTTCGACCCGAAAGGCGTGTTCGGCGCCGCGTACGATCCGACCGACGGTTACATAGACCCGAGCGGCCTCGCCCACGCCCTGGCCGCGGGCGCCCGCTCGCGCGGCGCAGAGATCTATACCGGCGTACGGGTCATGGATATCGAGGTCGAGAACGGGCGCGTCGCTGGAGTCGTAACCGACAAGGGCAACATCCGGACGGAGGTGGTCGTCAACGCCACCGGGATGTGGGCGCCCGAGATCGGGCGTATGATCGGCGTGGACGTCCCGCTGACCCCGTTCCAGCATCAGTACGTCCACGTGAAGCCGAAAGAAACCATCTCCCCCGACTATCCAACCATGCGCGACCCGGACGACCTCTGCTACTTCCGTCCGAAGGAGGGAGACATAGTGACCGGGGGCTACGGCCGGAACCCGGCCTCCTTCGGGGCAGACGGTATCCCGGAAGGATTCAGCCGCAGGTTGCTGGAGCCTGACTGGGAGCGGTACACGCCGCTCTTCGAGACGGCCTGCCGGCGCGTCCCCGCCCTCGCCGGGGGAGAGGTCGTTCAGCTCACCAACGGTCCGGAGTCGTTTACTCCGGATGGCGAGTTCATCCTGGGCGAGTCGCACGTACGGGGCTTCTTCGTCGCCGCGGGGTTCAACGCCCACGGCATCGCGGGTGCCGGCGGGATGGGTAGGATCATGGCCGAGTGGATCTCCGCCGGGCAGCCCGAGATGGATGTCTGGCAGATGGACATCCGGCGCTTCGGAGATCACTACCGGAGCAGGGAGTACACGCACGCCCGCTCCAGGGAATTCCTCTCCACCTACTACGACATCCACTTCCCGAACGAGGAACGCGAGAGCGCGCGCGGGCTGCGGCTCTCCCCGGTCTACGGTAGGCTGTGTGAGCTCGGGGCCGAGTTCGGCGAGAAGGCCGGATGGGAGAGGCCGAACTTCTTCCGCCCGAACGAGGATGACAGGTACGAGCACCTCAGGCCGGACGGCTGGGCCGGACGCCTGTGGTCCTCCGCGACACCGGCGGAGCACTTCGCGGTGCGGGAGCGGGCCGGGCTCTTCGACCAGACGTCCTTCGCCAAGATCGAGGTGGAGGGACTCGGAGCTTGCGAACTGCTGCAACGGCTCTGCGACAACGACGTGGACAGAGAGGTCGGGACGGTCACCTACACCCAGATGCTCAACCACACGGGCGGCATCGAGTGCGATTTCACCGTGACGCGCCTGGCGGAGGACAGGTTCCGCATCGTGACCGGGACCGCGTTCGGCGTGCATGATATGGACTGGATCCGACGCCACCTCCCCGGTGACGGGTCTGTACGCGTTAGGGACGTGACCTCGAGCTACGCCTGCATCGGGCTTCAGGGTCCTCGGTCGAGGGAGATCCTCTCCTCCGTCTGCGGGGACGATCTCTCTAACGAGGGTTTCCGGTACATGCGGGCGAAGGAGATCGTGGTCGGCGACGTACCCTGCCTGGCGCTCCGCGTCACCTACGTGGGGGAGCTCGGCTGGGAGCTCTACCCGGCGACGGAGTTCGGTGCCCGCCTCTGGGATACGCTGCTCGACGCCGGCACACCCTACGGCCTCGTGCCCGCCGGCTACAGGGCCATCGAGTCGCTCCGGCTGGAAGGAGGTTTCCTCGCCTGGTCCTCGGATATCACCCCGGAGACGAACCCCTACGAGGCTGGCCTCGGTTTCGTCGCCAAGTTGGACAAGGGAGAGTTCATTGGCAGAGATGCCCTGAAAAAGGTGAAGTCCGGTGGCGTCGGCCGCAGGTTGAGCTGTCTGGTGCTGGACGACCCCGGCGTCGTCGCCCTGGGCAACGAGCCGGTGAAGTCCGGCGGCGAGACCGTGTGCCGCGTGACCTCGGGCGGACGCGGGTACTACCTGGACAAGAGCATCGCCTATGCCTACCTGCCGGCAGAATCCTCCAGGGTCGGGGAGAGGTTCTCGGTCGAGGTTTTCGGTCGAGCAATACTGGCCGAAGTCTCCCCGATGCCCCTCTGGGACCCGAAGCACGAACGGGTGAGGGGGTGACATGATCTGGCAGCCGGATCTCTCCGACGGAGGGATACTCCTCTCCACCGTCCGCCACGGCCTGACGGAGTTGAACCGGGACAAACGCATAGGAGGTCTGACGGATGTACCCCTGATCGAAGAGGGTAGGAGGCAGGCCCGGGAGGCCCGCCAGGCACTGGACGACGCGCCTTTCGACGTGGTCGTCTCCTCCCCGCTGCTGCGGGCGATCGAGACAGCCGAGATCGTCACCGGGGTGGAGCGGGCGGAGATAGCGATCGAAGAGGGTTGCATCGAGCGTTCCTTCGGTGAGATGGAGGGGCTCCTGGCGTCCGGGGTCAGAGAGCGATTCCCCGAGGTGCGTTACAGGCGGGTGGGCCACGTCGACTACTCTCTCAACCCGCCGGGCGGAGAGTCCTTCGAGGAGATGAACGAACGGGCCGGCGAGTTCCTGGATCATCTGATGCGTACACAATCCGGCAAGAGGGTGGCGCTCTTCGCGCACGAGAACTTCTTGCAGCAGTTGCACGGTGTGATCCGTGGCCTCGGCCCGTTGGACTCGCTGGAACAGGGGATCTTGAACTGCGAGCTCAACCAGTTCTTGCTGGACGGGTCCGGCAACCCCACTTCTCACCGGAGGGTCGAGCTCTGTTCTTCTGCGACGAACTACCCGTCGTTTTGACGGTTCCCGGAGCATCGCGAGACGCGGCGCTGGACCGGATCCTCGAAGAGATAGCCGGACGGTTTGCCGCCGGCTTTCCCGAGGAGGCCCCCGCACTCAGGACGGTGGGAAGGGAAGCGGAGTTCCCGCTCGTCAACCCCGACGGGAGCGCGGCGGACGTCTCCACGCTGTGGCCCGGGCTCCTGGATCTGGGGGGCTTCCGGCCTATCTACGACCGGGCCGTGGACGGGTCCGAGTTTCTGGCCGGCGTGGAGGCCGACACATGGTCCTGCGTAATCGAGGTCGGCAAGGCTACCGTGGAGCTTTCGGTCGGTCCGCGCGCGACGCTGCACGGTCTCGCTAGGGACATGGAGCGAGGCCTCGACGCGCTTCTGGAGGTCGTCCGTCAGAAAGACCTCCGTCTCCTCGGCTACGGCATCCAGCCCCGGACGCCCGCGGGCGAGGACCTCCTCACCGGGAAGCGTAGATACCAGGCCCTTCTGAAGGCCATAGGCCCGGCCTGGCTCGACTTCTGCGTCACCGCCGGGGATCAGGCACAGATAGACGTGGGCCGGGAGGATGTCGTACGGCAGATGAACCTGACAAACGCCGCCTCCGGCGCGATCATAGCCCTCACGGCCAACTCTTCTGTGTACGACGGGAGCGTGGGCCGGTTTGCCTCCGGACGAGAGGGCCTGGCAGCCAACATGGCCGGCGAACCCGACCGTCACGGCTCCTCACCGTACCCGTTCGCCGACCTGGAACAGTACACGCGATTCCTGGCAGGCCTGAGATGCCTGTGCCTGCCGGACGAAGATGGCGGGTTCGAGCCCATCGGTCTTCCGTTCTCGAGGTACCTGCGGCAGAAAACCTCCTCAGAAGACCCGGAGAGGGCGTACCAGGAGTTCCTGTTCCACGAGCACTACATCTGGCCGAGCGCCAGGCCCCGGTCGAGGATCGGTACTCTGGAGGTTCGTCCGGCTTGCCAGCAACCGGCGGGGTCTGGTTGGGTCCCGTCGGCCCTGGCCCTTGGTCTCGTAGAAGCCGCCGAAGAGGCGCAAGCTTTCTTCGAGGACGCCCTGGGACCGGACTACTGGCCGGAACTCCGCCGCTTTCGAGGAGCGGCCGTCGAGAAGGGCCTGAAGGCTCCCGAGCCCGCTCCCGGTTTCCTCGAAACCCTTCTCGGCATCATCCGGGGCGGGCTCGAGCGGCGTGGACATGGCGAGGAGGTCTTCCTGGACCCGGCCTTCAGGAGACTCGAACGCCGCCTGGAGCCCGCCGCGAGATCGCGCGAAGCGTTCGAGCTTGGGGGAATGGACACGCTGGTGGGGGAGCTCTCGATCTCTTGATGGTACGGTGCAAGACGGGCAAGGTACTCGCCGCCGGGTCGAATGCCAGGCTCTCTTATCCGGGGGTCAGGCGGCGAGGAACCCGGGCGTGGTCCATGCCGCGCTGCGGCGTCCCAGAACCTGGGAACCAGGAATATATATGATAGGCGGGGCAATAGACGAGCCGGACCCGGGTAGACGCCCAGATCGGTCCCACTCAGCGCATCGGAAGGAGGTTCCTGCATGACGAGATCCGCGCAACCGGCGGCTCGATCATCGGTATTCGGCCCCGGCGGACTGACGGTGCGTCGTGGTTAGGCCAACCGTCGGCATCACCGCCGCGACGGAGAGCGTCAACTACGGTCCGTGGAAGGGGATGCCGGCCTTTCTCAGCCCGGCGAACTACGTGCGCGCCGTGCAGCGGGCCGGCGGCAGGCCCGTCCTGCTCCCGCCCGACGAGGAGGACGCGAGGGACCCGGACGGTCTCCTGGACCTTCTGGACGCCCTGATCCTCACCGGCGGCGCCGGCGACCTCGACCCCGACCTCTACGGCCAGGAGCCTCACCCCGAGACCGGCCCGGTGCAGCACGAGCGCGACGCCTACGAGCTCGCGCTGGTCTGCGCCGCGATAAGACGAAAGATGCCCACTTTAGGCATCTGCCGCGGGATGCACGTCCTGAACGTCGCCTACGGCGGCGGCCTGGAGCAGCACCTCCCCGAGGTGCTCGGCCACGAGGAGCACCGCCACACCCCCGGCACCTTCGCCGACCACGAGGTCATGCTCACACCCGATTCCCTCGCCGCCCGGGCCGCCGGGTCTGAGAAGGCTCCCGTCAAGTCGCACCACCACCAGGGTATAAGAGAGGTCGGGGAAGGCCTGGTCGTTACGGGCCGGTCCGAAGACGAGGCGGTCGAAGCGATAGAAGACCCGACTTGCCCGTTCGTGCTCGGCGTGCTCTGGCACCCCGAAGAAGACGAAAAAAGCCAGCTCATAAAAGCCCTAGTCTCGGAGGTATCGTAGTTGCTGGAGATCCTGAACCCCGCCACCGAAGAGGTGGTCGAGCGCATCGAACCCGCCACCGCCGAAGACGCCGACGCCGCGGTCGCCCGCGCCAAGAAGGCCTTCCCGGCATGGCGCGACGTCGAACCCGCCGACCGCTCCCGCCTCCTGCGACGTCTCGCCGACGCGCTGGATTCCGAGAAGGAACACCTGGCCCAACTCGAATCCAGGGACACAGGCAAGCCCATAAACGACTCCCGCGGCGAGATGGGCATGGTGGCTGACACCTTCCACTACTACGCCGGAATGCCAGAGAGGCTCCTGGGCGACACCATCCCCGTCTCCGGGGGCGTGGACCTTACCTTTCGGGAGCCGCTCGGCGTGGTCGGCCTGATCGTGCCGTGGAACTTCCCCCTGACCATCGCGAGCTGGAAGATGGCCCCGGCCCTCGCCGCCGGCAACACCATAGTACTCAAGCCCGCCGAGCTCACCCCGCTCACCGCGCTGGAGTTCGAGAGGATCGCACGCGAGGCGGGCATCCCGGAGGGCGTCGTCAACGTCGTCGTCGGCCCCGGCAGCGTGGTTGGACAACGCCTCGTCGAGCACGAGGACGTGGCGAAGGTGGCGTTCACGGGTTCGACGGGGGTTGGGCGTGGGATCATGGCCGGCGCCTCCGGCACCATAAAGCGCGTAACCCTGGAGCTCGGCGGCAAGTCCGCCAACGTCGTCTTCGCTGATGCTGACCTCGAAAGGGCCGCGGCCTCCGCGCCCCTGGCCGTCTTCGGCAACGCCGGCCAGGACTGCTGCGCCCGCTCCCGCATCCTCGTCCAGAAAGATGTCTTCGACGAGTTCCTCGACAGGATGAAGCCGACCGTGGAGGGGCTTCGCGTGGGAGATCCCCTCGACGAGGCCACGGAGATGGGGCCACTCATCTCCGCCGATCACCGCGAGAGGGTTGGTTCGTACGTGCCGGAAGATGCGCCCGTGGCGATCCAGGGCCGATCCCCCGAAGGCTCGGGCTTCTGGTTCCCGCCGACCGTGCTCGCGCCCGTCTCCAACGGGGACAAAGCCGCGCAAGAAGAAATATTTGGTCCCGTGGTCGCCGTGATCCCGTTCGACGACGAGGACGACGCCGTCCGCCAGGCCAACGACACGCCCTACGGCCTCTCCGGCTCCGTCTGGACGGAGAACGGCGCGAAGGCCCTGCGC
>JALZNL010000561.1 GCA_030857715.1 Actinomycetota bacterium
AGCTCATGCGGCGCTGGCCGCAGTTCCGCCTGGAGGGTTCGGAGCGCGCGATCTTCCAGAAGGACTCGGGGCTCGTGGACGCCGGCAAGGCGAACGCCGCCCACGTCGCCCTGGCGCGCTCGCACGGCGCGACGGTGCTCGACGAGACCCCCGTCCGGGCCGTCCGCCCGAGCGGGGAGGGCGTAGAGGTCGTAACCGACGGACGCACCTACCTCACCGACAGGGTCGTGGTCACGGGCGACGCGTGGACGAACGAGGTCTTGAAGGAGACCGGCACGCGGATACCGCTGACCGTCACCCAGGAGCAGGTCACCTACTACGCGACCCCGAACCTCAAGCAGTTCTCCCCAGAGCGCTTCCCCGTCTTTATGTGGCACGGGAGGGACAACTTCTACGGGTTCCCCGTCTACGGCGAGGTCGCGACCAAGCTGGGCCAACACATGGGCGGACACGAGGTAACCGCCGAAACCAGGACCTTCGAGCCCGACCCGGTCCGTCAGATTCGCTACTGCGATTTCCTGGAGCGGCACATCCCTGGGTTTCTCGGGCCTGAGTTGTACACGAAGACGTGTTTGTACACGATCCCGCCGGACCAGAACTTCGTCATCGACACGCTGCCGGAGCACCCCCAGATCTCCGTCGCCATCGGGGCGGGCCACGCCTACAAGTTCGCCGGCCTTATAGGACGCATCCTCTCGGAGTTGGCCCTGGACGGGGAGTCCACTTTACCAATAGAGGCGTTCCGGCTGGGCCGGCCTGCGGTCTCCGACGCCGCCTTCGAAAAGACCTTCCACGCGTGATCAGGAGCAGACAATGGACGATCTGACCGACCTCTTGAGAGACCGGGAACCGGGCAAGACCCTCCCCCGGGAGTTCTACGTGGACGAGGAACTGTTCGAGGAGGAGCTCTCGCGGGTCTTCCACGCCAACTGGCTCTTTGCCGGTCACACGTGCGAGATACCGGAGCCCGGCGACTACTTCCTGCTCACAGTCGGCGAGGAGGAGTTGATCGTCCTGCGCGACAAGGAGGGCGGCGTCCGGGCTCACTTCAACGTGTGCCGCCACCGGGGGTCCAGGATCGCCACCGAGCCCCAGGGACGCTCCCGGTCTCTCGTATGCCCCTACCACCAGTGGGCCTACAGGCTCGACGGCTGCCTCGCCAACGCCAGGCTCATGGGCGAAGGCTTCGACGCGGAAGAGTACCGCCTGCGCTCGGCTGCGGCCCGCGAGATCGCGGGGCTCGTCTTCGTCTGCCTCTCGCCAAACGAGTCCACACCAGACTTCGATTCCTTCTTCGAGGGCATCGAGCCCCAGCTCCGGCCGCACGGTCTTGAGGGGGCGAAGGTCGCGGTGCGCCACCGCTACGAGGTCAGGGCGAACTGGAAGACGCTCGTCGAGAACAACCGGGAGTGCTACCACTGCCGGGTGAGCCACCCCGAGTTCTGCATGTCAAACTACGACCTCGGGCTGCCGGGCGACACCCGCAGCGACGACGGCTTCGACGCTACCCTGGATCGCGAGTACGCGCGCTGGCGGAACCTCGGCCTCGCACCCGAAGAGATCAGCTTCCCGGACGGCTCCCCCTACCGCGTCTCCCGCCTGCCGCTGAAGGAGGGCTTCCTCACCGAGAGCCTCGACGGCGGCCTCGTGGCACCGCTGATGGGAGACCTCACGGACACCGCGACCGGCAGCCTCCGCATCATCACCCTCCCCAACTTCTGGGCCCACGCCAACTGCGACTACACCATGACGACCCGCCTGCTGCCGGCCGGGCCGGAGTTGACGCGGGTCGAGGTCTGCTTTCTCGTCCGGGAAGACGCTGTAGAAGGCGTCGACTACGACCCGGAGCGGGTGGCCGCCGTGTGGCGGGCGACCTGCGAGCAGGACTGGGAGCTCTGCGAGAACAACTCAGCCGGGATCAAGTCCGTGGCCTACGAACCCGGCCCCTTCTCGCCCGTCACGGAGAGCTCCGTCGAGTCGTTCGTGCGGTGGTACCTGGACCAACTGGGCGACGATGGACAACCTCGGCGCGGGTCCGCGCCGCGCCCCGTGTCCGTGGCTTCCTAGCGGGATCCCGGCGAGGCGAGGGATTGACGCGAAGGGTACACGAGGGATCATCTAGCGGGCGCGGGGCCGCCCACCCGCTCGTGTCAGCCCTCCACCTTCAACCGGAGCCGGGGAACGTCCTTGGAAACCTCTTGCTGGCGGAACGCGCCGTGAACGCGGCCAAACGCGCGCACCCGGCGCTCCGGTGGGTCGTACTGCCCGAGCTCTTCACCACCGGGTACGCCGGGCTCCGCACCATCCACGATCACGCCGAGGACGCTGAGCGCGGCACGAGCGCCAGGTTCTTCGCCTACCTGGCCCGCCGCCTCGGCCTCTACATAGCCTACGGCTTCCCCGAGAAACGGCGGTCGGGCGCCGTCTCGGACAGCGCGAACCTGATCGGGCCGCGGGGACTCCTGCTGACCTACAGAAAGAGGCGGCTCGTGTGGACCACAGACGAGCCAGGCGTGTTCGTCCCCGGCCGCGAGGTC